>DATDRI010000467.1:0-2782 GCA_035291825.1 Vicinamibacteria bacterium
GTTCCGCCTCCCGTCGGGTAGAGGATCACGCCCGGTAATCGACCACCGAGCTGCTCGAAAAGCTCGTAGCCCATGGTCTTCTTACCCTCGATGCGATAGGGCTCCTTGAGCGTGGACACATCGAACCATCCGAAGCGGGAGCAGAGCTCCCCTACCAGCCGCCCCGCATCGGTGATGACGCCGTCCACCAAACGGACGTCGGCCCCATAGGCTCGACATTCGGCGATGTTGGCCCGTGGCACGTCGCGGGGCATCACCACGTGGGCGGGGATCCCCGCCCGCGCCGCATAGGCGGCAAGCGCCCCGCCGGCATTTCCGGCCGATGGGATGGCGAGCTCCTTGACGCCGACCTGTTTTGCCATCGAGACCGCCAGGCAGAGCCCGCGGGCTTTGAAGCTGCCGGTGGGGTTGAACGACTCGTTCTTGATGTGCAGCCGCTCCGCGCCAATCCGTGCCCCCAGCCGAGAGGCGGGGAGCAGCGGTGTTCCTCCTTCACCGAGCGACACGCGGAATCTCGTCTCCCTGACCGGCAGCATTTCCTCGTACCGCCACAGGTCGCGGCGTCTTGGTGGAAGGAAAGAGGGACTACCGAAGACACGCCCGCCCTTCTCCAGGTCATAGCGCGCCAACAAAGGGGAACCGCAGGGGCAAAGCCCTCGCGGCGCGTCGGCATCGAGATCCCGGCTGCACCGAGAGCATTCCAGGTGCGTGAAGAGGGTAGGGGGCATCTACGGTGGGTTTTCGCAACCAACGGCGGGAGGGCGAAGGAGCTCCTTAGACGGTGAGGAGCTCCTGCTCTTTCTTCTTTGCTAGATCGTCCACCGTCTTGGTGTGCTCATCGGTAAGCTCTTGAACTCTCTTGAGCGCTCGGGCTTCTTCGTCTTCCGAGAGCTTCTTCTCCTTCAGCATCTTCTTGAGATGGTCGTTGGCGTCCCGGCGCACCTGTCGGATGGCGGTGCGAGCCTCCTCGGCGATCTTGCTCACGTGTTTCACCAAGGTTTTGCGGCGCTCCTCGGTAAGAGCGGGGATGGGAATCCGCAGGATCTTCCCGTCATTGGAAGGGTTGAGATCCAAATCGGAGGAGAGGATCGCCTTTTCGATCACCGGCAGTAGTGCCGGCTCCCAGGGCTGCACGGTAATGAGATTACCCTCCGGCACGGCCAGGTTGGCCACCTGGTTGAGAGGGGTGGGGGTGCCGTAGTAATCCACGCTGACGCCGTCCAGTATGGCCAGTGAGGCCCGTCCGGTTCGAATAGCGACCAGCTCGTTCTTCAGAACCTGGACCGATGAGTCCATGCGTTTCTTGGCATCGTCGACGATTTCCTTTGACATGGTGCGGACCTCCTTCCAGAAGCCGTGCCCAGCCGGCGGCGGCGAATCAGCTACGGACCATGGTGCCGATCTTCTCGCCGCAGACGACGCGCTTCATGTTACCCGGGTTTCGCACATCAAAAACAATCAAGGGAAGGCGATTGTCCATGCATAGGGATATAGCGGTGGTGTCCATCACCTTGAGCCCTTTTTCGATGACTTCGAAGTAGGTGATGTTGTCGAAGAGTGTGGCATTCGGTTCGCGCTCGGGGTCTGCCGAGTAGATCCCCGCCACCTTGGTACCCTTGAGAATGATGTCCGCCTTGATCTCCATGGCACGGAGAGCGGCGGCGGTGTCGGTGGAAAAGTAGGGATTGCCGGTTCCGGCCGCAAAGATGACGACGCGGCCTTTCTCGAGATGACGGATGGCCCGACGGCGAATGAACGGCTCGGCCACCTGTCGCATCTCGATGGCGGAGAGGACGCGGGTGTGAGTGCCGAGCTTCTCCAGAGCATCCTGGAGGGCGAGCGCGTTGATCACGGTCGCCAACATTCCCATGTGGTCCGCCGCCACGCGGTCCATCCCGCGAGCGGAAGGTGCGATTCCCCGAAAGATATTACCGCCCCCGATGACCGCTGAGGTTTCGACGCCCATGGACCGCACTTCGTGGATCTCACGGGCCATCATTTGAAATATCTTGGGCTCGATGCCGAACTCTTGCCCGCCCATCAAGGCTTCGCCGGAAAGCTTCAGGAGGATACGTTTGTAGACGGGTTTCTGAGTCGGCATCTCCCTGTCCGCGCGATGGCGTTCTTAAGTCAGGCCGTGGGGGCGCTGGCGCTAGTCTATATCGGTTCGCCGCGCTCGAACCTGGCAAAGCGGCGGACCTGGATGTTCTCCTTAAGGATCGCGATCATGGAGGTGATATGCTGCTGGACCGTTATCTCCTGGTTTCTGATGAAGGGTTGCTCCAGCAAGACCACTTCCGAATAGAACTTTCCCAGCTTGCCCTCGACGATCTTATCCACCACTTGGGCCGGCTTGCCGGAGGCTGCCGCCTGACCCCTCAAGATCTCCCCCTCCTTGGCCAGCACTTCCTCGGGTACCTCCTCACGGCGCACGAAGCGAGCCTGGGCAGGACTGGCCGCCGCCACTTGCATGGCCAAGTCCTTCACCAGCTCTTGAAACTCGGGAGTCTTGGCCACGAAGTCCGTCTCACAATTGACCTCGATGAGAACTCCGATCTTGCCTCCGTGAACATAAGAACCGATCAAGCCTTCGGAAGTCGTTCGTCCCGCCTTCTTCAGCGCCGCGGCCTGACCCCGTTTTCGGAGGATGGTCACCGCTTCCTCGAGATCGCCGGCCGCGTCCACCAGGGCCTTCTTGCACTCCATGAGGCCGGCTCCGGTTTTCTCTCTCAGCGTCTTGACTTGCTGTGCGGATACGTTGCTCAATTGAGTTGCCTGCTTT
>DATDRI010000468.1:0-6098 GCA_035291825.1 Vicinamibacteria bacterium
GCAGAGAACGGATGGCAAGACTCTCATTCTCGAGACATACGAAAGGGAGATTCTGGGAATGAGTAAGTCCAAACGCTACCGATTCCTTCTCGTTCAGCCTCTCGAGCTCGAGACCTGGAGCCAATACCAGAGACTAGTGACAGGAACCGCTGCCGCCCAGGAGGCCTCGCAGCTCGAAGGCCAGCAAGAGGGCTCGCTCCGCTCTCCCTGAGGACCATGGGTCGAAGCCGCTTGGAAATATCCTTCGCGCCCCGGCGGGTCGTTCCATCATTCGTGAGACGGCGCGAATTGCAGCGCCATCCCTCGCGATGGGACGAGGAGTCCGTGAACCGAGGGAGGGTGATTCAGCGACAGAAAGAGCGGGCGGTGCCTAACCCTTGATCACGCCCATCGGCCGAAGCTGCGCCACCTTGCGGCTGATCCCGGCGCCTTGCACCACGTCCACCACCTCGGCGACGTCCTTGTAGGCTTCCGGGATCTCTTCCACCAGCGTCGCTCGGCCCGCCGCCCGCACGATGATCCCGTGCTCTTCCATCTCCCGGACGATGGGCCGCGAGCCCGCGATCTTCCGCGCCTGGCGCCGGCTCATGACCCGCCCCGCGCCGTGGCACGTGCTCCCGAAGGTCTCCTGGTAGGCCAGCTCCGTCCCCACCAAGACGTACGAGTAGCGTCCCATGTCGCCCGGAATGAGGACCGGCTGTCCCACCGCACGGTAAGCGGCAGGCGTCTGGGGGTGATGAGGTGGAAAGGCACGGGTGGCGCCCTTGCGATGAACACAGAGCTTCGTCATGCGCCCGTTCACCTGGTGATCCTCGAACTTGGCGATGTTGTGGCAAACGTCATAGACCAGGCCCAGTCCGAGCTTGCCCTGGCCCACTCCCAGGACCTGCTCGAAGCTTTGCCGAACCCAGTGGGTGATCATCTGCCGGTTGGCGAAGGCGTAGTTGGCGGCAGCCGACATGGCTCCGAGGTATCGCTTTCCTTCGGGAGATCCCAGAGGCGCCGCGCAGAGCTGGCGATCGGGCAGCTCGATGCCGTATTTGGCAGAGGCCCGCAGCATCACTTTCAAGAAATCGTCGCAGACTTGATAGCCGAGACCTCGCGACCCGGTATGGATGGAGACGGTGACCTGTCCGAGAAAGAGACCCAGGGCTTCGGCGAGCTTTTCATCGTAGATCTCGGCGACGTACTGGATCTCCCCGAAGTGATTGCCGGAGCCCAACGTTCCCAACTGCGGGCGCCCCCGTTCGATGGCGCGGGGACTGACCTCGTCGGGATCGGCTCCAGGAAGGCAGCCTCCTTCCTCGATGTGCTCCAAATCGGTTTCGGTTCCGTAGCCATTCGAGACCGCCCATCCCGCACCGTGCGTGAGCACCCGACGGAGCTCGGTCTCCGAGAGCTTGAAGTCCCGGCGATGCGCGCCGACACCGGTGGGCACGTTGGCGAAGAGCGTCTCCACCAGCTCGCGGGTCTTACCTTCGACGTCCGTGCGACTCAGACCTGAGCGCAGTAGGCGGACGCCGCAATTGATGTCGAAGCCGACACCCCCGGGAGAGATCACACCGCCGTCGGGAGAGAAGGCGGCCACGCCTCCGATGGCAAAACCGTAGCCCCAGTGGATGTCGGGCATGGCGATGGAACGGCCGACGATTCCCGGGAGCTGCGCCACGTTGGCGACTTGCTCCAAGGCGGGATCTCCTCGAAGCGTTTCGATGAACGCTTCACTGGCATAGATCAATCCGTCGACCCGCATCTTCCCTTCCCTGGGAATGCGCCAGCGATAGTCGTCTATCTTCTGAATTTTGATTCTTTCTGTCATTGCGACCCCCTGGAGTCCCATCAGACATCGAAGACGATTGTCGTCTTGAAGAGCCCTCCTTCCCGCACGACTGCCATGCGGTGATAGGTGACGGCCTTTACCTCACGATCGATTGGGTGTCTATCGGGATCGAGTTTCTCCCCCCAGGCCTTGGCTTCCAACCGTTTGTCGTCCACCAACCGCGGCTCGAACCGGCAGAACAGCCACTGTCCGTTCTCGTAAAGAAATAGCAGCTCGGTCAGCCAGGAGACCAGAAGCTCCTCCATGTCCCCGGCTTCGACGCTGAGCGAGACCTCCTCGCGAGGGCGCACCGTTTCCAGATCGGTGATGGTCTCGAAGAGCGCCCGGGCCGCTTCGCCAAAGAGCTCGGAAAGGCTGGAAGCGGACACTTCCACCATGTAGTCCGCGGTGTGATCGAGCACCCGATGAGGCACATGGACAGGTTATGGGGACTGTCACCCCGTGTCAATTGCCGCCCGCCCTGACGTCCGGTTCGACAACACATCGACAAAGCCCATAAGTTTTTGATTTAAATGATTTAACACGAAACCTGGGCCATGCGATCTAGAGCGAAGCCACTAAAATCTTTTGCTTGACAACCGCTAAGAGCTGCCCCTATTATATCGGCTGTTAGCAGTCACACACGGTGAGTGCTACCCGCGAGAGTCGATAAATCTGGTCAAGAGTTATGCCTCTAGCCCAATGGGATCCGTTTCGCGAGCTCCTTACCCTACAGGAGCGCATGAACCGGCTTTTCGATCAGACCTTCTCTCGGTCCCGCTCCCAGACGGGAGACCTCGGCGGCGGAACCTGGTCGCCGGCGGTCGACGTATACGAGTCGCAGGAAAACCTGATTCTGAAAGCCGAGCTCCCGGGTGTCGATCAAAGCGATATCGAGCTTCGCGTGGACAGCAACCGGATCTCCATCAAAGGCGAGCGACGCATGAAAGAGGCCATCAACCAAGAACACTTTCACCGCATGGAGCGCGCCTTCGGACCCTTCAACCGATCGTTCACGCTGCCGAGCCCGGTGGACGCCGAACAGGTGAAGGCCGAGTTCAAGAACGGCATCCTGATGGTCGTCTTGCCGAAACGGATCGACAAGAACAGCAAGCATATTCCCATTGGCGGCTGAGCCGCTCTCAACAGACGAAAGAAGGAGGAAGAAGAAGGCGATGAAGATCACACCTATCAAAGACAACATCGTCGTCAAACGACTCGACGAGACGGAAGAGAAGAAAGTGGGATCCATCATCATCCCCGACACCGCCAAGGAGAAGCCGCTGACCGCCGAAGTCATCGCGGTGGGCTCCGGCCGCGTGTTGAAGGATGGCAAGAAGCTCCCGCTAGAGGTCAAAGTGGGAGACAAGGTTCTAGTCGGGAAGTACTCCGGCTCGGAGGTGAAACTGGATAACGTCGAGTATCTCATCCTCAAGGAAGACGAGGTACTCGGTATTCTTGGATAACCGGCGGTGGATCGTTCCACCCTCGATTTTTTTGATGGAGGCATAGGAAGAAAATGGCAAAACAGATCGTGTACCACGAGGACGCCCGGCAAGCGATCCTGCGAGGCGTTAACAGCCTGGCGACCGCCGTCCGGATCACCCTGGGTCCCAAGGGGCGCAACGTAGTTCTAGAAAAGAAATTCGGTCCGCCTGTGATCACCAAGGACGGTGTCACGGTGGCCAAAGAGATCGACCTCGAGGATCCCATCGAGAATCTCGGCGCCAAGATGCTTCGGGAGGTGGCTTCCAAGACTTCCGACGTGGCTGGCGACGGGACCACCACCGCGACGGTGCTCGCCCAGGCTCTCTTCCGTGAAGGGCTGAGGAGCGTCGCCGCCGGCAGCAACCCGATGGAGCTCAAACGGGGCATGGAGAAGGCGGTCGAGGTCGTGGTGGAGGAGATCAAGAAGATCTCGAAGCCGGTCAAGGGGAAGATGATCGGACAGATCGGCACCATCTCCGCGAACGGTGACGAGACCATCGGCAACATCATTGCCGAGGCCATGGAGAAGGTCGGCAAGGACGGCGTGATTCAGGTCGAAGAAGCCAAAACCCTGGAGACCAGCCTCGAAATCGTCGAGGGAATGCAGTTCGATCGCGGCTATCTCTCCCCTTATTTCGTGACCGATCCGGAAAGGATGGAGACCGTTCTGGAGGACGCTTATATCCTGGTGCACGAGAAAAAGATCTCGAACATGAAGGATCTTCTTCCGGTGCTGGAGAAGGTCGCTCAGTCCGGCAAACCCCTGCTGGTCATCGCCGAGGACGTGGAAGGTGAGGCTCTGGCCACACTGGTCGTCAACAAGCTACGCGGAACCCTCAAGGCGGCGGCGGTCAAGGCTCCCGGCTTCGGCGATCGCCGGAAGGCCATGATGGAGGACATCTCCATCCTGACCGGCGGCCGAGCCATCTTCGAGGATCTCGGCATCAAGCTGGAGAACCTCAAGGTCGATGAGCTGGGACGGGCCAAGAAGGTCATCATCACCAAGGAAGAGACCACCATCGTGGAGGGCGCGGGCACCAAGGCCGAAATCGAGGGCCGCATCAAGCAGATCCGCAACCAGATCGAGGAGACCACCTCCGACTATGACCGCGAGAAGCTCCAAGAGCGGCTGGCCAAGCTGGTGGGCGGCGTGGCGCTCATCAAGGTGGGAGCGGCGACCGAGACCGAGATGAAGGAAAAGAAGGCTCGCGTCGAGGACGCCATGCACGCCACCAAGGCGGCGGCCGAAGAGGGCATCGTTCCCGGGGGCGGTGTCGCATTGCTACGCAGTGGCGCGGCACTGGACAAGCTCAGGAAAGACAAGAGCCTCACCGATGACGAGCGCATCGGGGTGGGCATCGTGGCCCGCTCCATCGAGGAGCCCATGCGTTGGATCGCGCAGAATGCCGGCCAGGAAGGCTCCATCGTCGTCTCCAAGGTCAAGGAGATGGACACAGAGTCCGGCTTCAACGCGCAGACCGAAACGTACGAGAACCTGGTCGAGGCCGGCGTCATCGACCCGACTAAGGTCGTGCGTTTCGCGCTCCAGAACGCCGCCTCGATTGCCGGGCTCATGCTGACCACCGAGGCCCTGGTCTGCGGCCTTCCGGAGAAGAAGGAGAACAAGGGACCGGCCGGTGGCGGCATGCCGCCCGGAATGGACGACTACTAGAAAGCCGCCGGTCGACCTATCCCACTGGCCCCGGCCTGCTCCGACCAACGGAGCCGGTCGGGGCTTTTTTTTCTCGTCGCGCCGCGGGTGGGGTGGTGGGCTCGCCCATGACCAGGGTCTCCCCTGCCGCGGCGCGCCGCTGGAGCTCCCAGATCTTGGCGTACTTACTGAAGTCGTAGAACGCCCCGAGCGCCGCGACGATGATCCCGGTCTTGCCGTCCAACATGCCCAGACGGAGAACGAGATCTCGAACCAGTACCGCCGGTACAATGAGCAAGAGCTGCCAGAGGCTCACGCCGCGCCCGGCCTGGAAACGCATTCGGGCGATGATGTTCGAGTACTCGTCATTCTTACGGATGCGGTCGGTGATGGACTCGCTGGTGTAGTGATGGAGCGCACCCTTCAACCGTGCCACCCTGCCATCGATGATGACTCGCTCGTGGACCACGTCATCCGATACACGGCCTCGTCCCTTCTGGAATAGGCGCGGGAGGTGAACGGGTCGCCATAGCCCGAATCTGAGGCGAACGCCGCAAAAGTAGTTGACGCGCTTTACCGCGTAACCCGCCATTCCTTCCGGCCCTTGGGAAGACCTGGTAACCCGCTGAATCTCAGCCGCCAGCAGCGGATCGACCACCTCGTCGGCGTCGAGCGAAAGAATCCAATCGCCGCTGGCTCGAGACAGCGCGAAGTTTTTTTGATAACCGAACCCCTGCCAGTCGGTCTTCAAGAATACCTTCGCGCCCAGGCGCCGGGCCAGCTCCGTGGTACCGTCGGTAGAGCCGGAGTCCACCACCAGAATCTCATCGGCCCAGGAGACGGCTTCCAGAGCTCGCGTCAGTTGCTCGGCGGCATTGTGCGTGATCAGAACGACGCTCAGAGTGCCTTTCGCGGAAGGCTCAGAGGCCGCGTATGCCATGAATTGCTGATGCTAGGCGGAAAGCCGGGATGAAGCAAATCGAAGACTTGTCCGGTCTAGACTTGGATACGCGGTCGCCGCGATCTTGATTTCTCCCGGACTCTTCTCTAAACTGGCGGCTCCATTCAGCCTGATGGCTTGGGAGTCAGCATGGTACCGGAAAGGATCAGAAAACTGGATCCATCAACCGATCATGTGGT
>DATDRI010000469.1:0-3079 GCA_035291825.1 Vicinamibacteria bacterium
CCTCCCCATCGCCCGGCAGATCGCCGAAGCTCTGGAAGCCGCGCATGACAAGGGGATCATCCACCGCGACCTGAAGCCCGCCAACGTCAAGGTCACACCCGAGGGCAAGGTCAAGGTGCTCGACTTCGGCCTCGCCAAGGCGTACGCGGGGGAGGCGGCCGCGTCGTCGCCGGATCTCTCGCAGTCGCCGACGCTCGCGCACACGGGGACGCAGGCCGGCATCATCCTGGGCACTGCGGCCTACATGTCGCCTGAGCAGGCGCGCGGTAAGGCAGTCGACAAGCGGGCGGACATCTGGTCCTTCGGTGTCGTGCTCTACGAGATGCTTTCCGGCAAGCCGGCGTTCGGAGGCGAGACGGTGTCCGACGTTCTGGCATCGGTCTTGAAGACCGACATTGATTTGAAGTCTCTGCCGAGCGAAGTGCCTGCTCCGATCCGACAGTTGCTCCGTCGCTGTCTGACGCGGGACCGCAAGCAGCGACTCCAGGCGATCGGGGACGCACGCATCGCCATTGGAGAGTATCTGGAGAATCCGGGCGCCGTTGCCAACATGGAGCCGGCCGCGCGTCCCGGGGTCGTGGAGCGACCTTCCTGGGGGCGCGCCCTTCCCTTGCCGGTCGCCGGTGCGGTAGCGGGAGCCATCGCTCTGGCGGCGTGGATTTTTTGGCCTGCTCCGCCCCCACCGCCCGAGCCTCCTTTGCGTCTCAGCTTCGAGCTTTCTGGCGCGCCCCTCTGGCTGGGGCTGGGATCGAGCGTCGCCCTCTCTCCGGACAGCACGCGCATCGCCTATGTGGTGGGTGACGACAACGAAAGGGAGATCCGCTTGCGCTCGTTGGATCAGCTGGATGGCTCGACCATTGCGTCCGGAAACCCGCCGCCCTACCACCCCTTCTTTTCACCCAACGGGCAGTGGATTGGGTACGTCACCTCGAGCGAAATGAAGAAAGTACCCCTCAGCGGGGGGACGCCCCTCACGCTCTGCAAAGTCGAGAGAAGCCGTGGGGCGAGCTGGGCTCCCGATGACACCATCATCTTCGCCCCCAGCCCCAACAGCGCTCTGTATCGCGTTCCTGCCGCCGGGGGAGAGCCCGAGCCCTTGACCACACTCGACGAGGATGCCGGCGAGGCCACCCACCGATGGCCGCAGGTGCTTCCGGGTGGCAAGGCGGTGCTCTTCACCTCCCATACCCAGTCGGTGGGAAACTTCGATAAAGCGAACATCGAGGTTCTGAATCTCGAGACCGGCGAGCGCAAGGTCCTGCGCCGGGGCGGCTCCTATGGTCGCTACGTTCCGTCGGGTTACATCGTGTACGTCAACCAGGCGACGCTCTTTGCGGTGCCCTTCGATCTGGGAAGTCTGGAAGTGACCGGATCGCCAGCGCCGGTCGTGCAAGAAGTTTCTTGGGATATGGCTCAGGGCGGGTCTCAGTTCAGTTTTTCCGAGACCGGGCGGCTCGCGTACGCGACGGGAGGCAACGCCATCCCCGAGTATCCCATCGTGTGGGTGGATCGGAAAGGACAGGGCACGTCGCTTTGGGAAGAAAACGGAAGCTATGCCAACCCCCGGCTGTCCCCGGACGGCAAGCGACTCTCCTTGACGGTTCTGCGCGACGGCAACTGGGACATCTGGGTCTACGACCTGGAACGCCGCGTATCGACCCGGCTGACGTTCGAGGAAGGCTCGGAGACGGAGCAGATATGGTCTCCGGACGGCGAGTATCTGGTGTTCAGCTCGGACCGAGAAGGAGCAGAGAACCTGTATCGCAAGCGAGCCGACGGATCGGGCGAGCAGGAGCGACTGACCGACCTTCCTACGTCTGGGTGGGCGACCTCCTGGTCTCCGGATGGGCGCTTCATCACCTATTGGACCGCTGAGAACGGTTCGGATTTGTGGATACTTCCGTTGGAGGGGGAGCGTAAGCCGGAGCTCTTCTTGGGCACTCCTTTTCGAGAGAACGTAGGGGCCTTCTCTCCCGACGGCCGTTGGTTGGCCTACGCCTCCAACGAGTCCGGGCGCGGGGAAGTCTACGTCCGCCCGTTTCCTGCCGGGGGTGGTAAGTGGCAGGTCTCGGACGGCGGAGGGGACTTTCCTTGCTGGTCGCGCGACGGCCGCGAGCTCTTCTACCGGACCGACACCGGCCTCATGGTCACGTCCGTCGAGACCACCGGCGGAACTTTTCGCGCCGGGTCGCCGCGCGTGTTGTACGAGGGGAATTTCCGTGGCGGTATGGGAGGAATCGGTTTTGCCGGAAACACCTTTGCCGACTACGAAGTGACGTCCGATGCACAGCGGTTCATCATGTTCCCGGGGGCTGAAAATGTAGAGCAAGAGGAGCGCCCCCATGTGACTTTGGTGACTCACTGGTTCGAGGATCTCCGCCGGACCTTCGCAACGGGGGAGGACTAGCCCCAATAGATCCATGATCGAACAATCCATCGCGCACTACCGGATCACCGACAAGATAGGCCAGGGCGGCATGGGAGAGGTCTACCGTGCCACCGACACCAAGCTGAACCGCGACGTCGCCTTGAAGCTCTTGCCGGATCTTTTCTCCAAGGATCCGGATCGCATGGCTCGCTTCAGCCGGGAGGCGCAGGTCCTCGCCTCGCTCAATCACCCGAATATCGCTTCCATTCATGGTCTCGAAGAATCGGGCGGCAAGCGGGCCCTGGTCATGGAGCTGGTGGAAGGGGAAACGCTGCAGGAGAGACTCAAGCGCGGGCCCATCCCTCTCGAAGAAGCCCTGACTATTGCCAAGCAGATCGCCGAGGCGCTGGAAGAGGCGCACGAGCACGGAATCATTCACCGGGATCTGAAACCTGCGAACGTCAAGATCACGCCCAAGGGTACGGTGAAGGTCTTGGATTTTGGATTGGCGAAGGCTCTGGAAGGGGAAGCCTCTGGGTCTTCTCCTGATTTGAGTCAATCACCGACGTTGAGTGCGGCGGCCACGGCAGCCGGAGTCATCATGGGCACCGCCGCCTACATGAGCCCGGAGCAGGCGCGGGGGCAGAAGGTGGATCGGCGGGCGGACATCTGGTCCTTCGGTGTGGTGCTCTACGAGATGCTGACCGGTAA
>DATDRI010000470.1:0-3711 GCA_035291825.1 Vicinamibacteria bacterium
CACCGTAGTGAAAAGCTATGAGATCGCCGTAGAAAGCAAGAGTTTGAGCGCGCTCACCGCCATCTGGCCCACCCTAGGAGGCAATGCGGAAAAGTACAGCAGCAGTTTTGACTACGCTCGCTCCTGGGCCATCGACCTCCAGTGCGCGGAAGTGCGGTTTTCCGGAGACACGGCGACCGTCGCCTGCCGTCGCAGCGACGACATGGTCTCAGTTGATGGGCAGAGACAAACACCGGTGACGAATGTGGTATTCGTCTTGGGTAAGTCGGGGAGCGCCTGGGTCATCACCGATCTTCGCCAGCAATAGTTGCTTATTTAGATTCGTGATCTAAAAGGGAGGCACACGATGGTCAGGAAAAGCGTCATGCTCGCAATATTCTTCATGCTCTTGAGCACCACCTCTACACTAGCCCAGGACGATAAGCTGGGTCTGATCATCCCCAACCTTTATGGCCCACAAGGCCTTTTCGTAGAGAGCGATGCTCCACTTCCCGGCGGGGGCACTCACTCCGCCCACTTCAACAGCAGCTTCCAGTCCGAGTTCACCCAGTTCAACATTGCCCTGGCCAGCGAGCTCTCCGCTTTGCCTCTCCCCTCTCCGGCCTCGGGCTTCACTTACGAGTTCGACGCCGCGGCCGGGGCCTTCACTCGCACGACTCAGAGCTTCGGCCCGATCCTGGCGGAGCGCGCGGAGACGATCGGCAAGGGGAGGTTCTCCTTCGGCTTCTACTTTCAGCGTTTCAGCTTCGACTCCGTCGAGGGATTGGATTTAGGCAGTGTTCCGGCCGTCTTTACCCATGACTCTGCCCAGCTCCTGGGTGGTCGAGAAGATGTGGTCACCACCGTCAACTCAATCGAAACGACGGTGAACCAGTTCACGGCATTCTTCACCTACGGTTTGGGCGATCAGGTGGACCTGTCGTTAGGCGTCCCCATCGTCAACACCGAACTCAAAGTCACCTCGGTGGCTACCCTGCAAAGGCTCGGGACGACCGACCCGGCCATTCACTACTACGGAGAGCCAGGTGGCACAACCCGGACCTTCAGCGACTCGGGCAGCGCCAGTGGAATCGGGGACATCGTCGCCCGCTTGAAGGGGACGCTCGCCAAGTCGGGCAGGGCGGGTCTGGCGCTGGGAGTCGACGTCCGGTTTCCCACCGGAGACGAAGAGGACCTCTTAGGCTCCGGAGCCTTCGGACTCAAGCCGTTCGCGGCCTTGTCCTTCTCTCACCAGCGCGTGTCCCCGCATATCAACCTGGGCTACCAGTGGAACGGAAACAGTGCTCTGGCGAGTGAATTTCGTTTCGGTGCGTCCGGGGCGGAATTCGGTGAAAAAGAGGATCTGCCCGACAATTTTCTCTGGGTGTTCGGCGTGGACTTCGGTGCCGGTGAGCGAGTCACCGTGGTATTCGACGTCATCGGAACAACCGTAATCGACTCACCGCAATTGGTTGAAGAGACTTTCACCGGCCTCGACGCAGCGGCAACGACTTTTCCCAACATCGGCTTCGAGACCGCGACTTTCAGCATCGTCAACGGAGCGCTCGGATTCAAAGTGAACGCCGGGGGCAACTTATTGATAGACTTCAACTTACTATTCAAGTTGAACGACGCGGGTCTCAGAGATGATCTGACTCCGCTGATAGGGATCGAGTACAGCTTCTAATCTTACGAACCCAGATCCCGTCTCTTCTGTTTTTCCAGGACGGTAAAGTCGTGGACCATGTTGTGGGAGCGGTGCCCAAGAAAGCCCTGGCGGAGAAACTGAATCGTCTGATCCCGGTCGCCTGACCGGGTGTCTGGTGACCACCCCATTTTTTTTATGAAGTATCCTTGTGCCCTATGAAGATTGCTGTTTTCGGAGCGGGGGGCGTCGGCGCTTACTTTGGAGGCAGACTGGCGCAGGCGGGAGCGGACGTCCATCTGCTCGCCCGCGGAGCTCATCTCCACGCCCTCCTCGAGCGCGGCCTGCGGGTCCATAGCCCGAATGGGGATCTCGAGCTGCGCCTTCCTGCCACCGATCGCCCAGAAGACATCGGCCCGACAGACTACGTTCTCTTCTGTGTCAAGTCCTTCGAAACGGAAAGGGCGGCGGCTCGGCTGGGTCCGCTTCTCAAGGAAGGTACTGCCGTCATCTCCCTGCAGAACGGCGTGGACAACGAGGAGAAGATTGCCCGGATCATCGACCGAGACCATGTGGTGGGGGGGGTGGCCTTTATCATGTCCACCATCTCCGACCCCGGCGTCATCGAGCATGTCGGCGAATTGGCCCGCATCGTTTTCGGCGAAATGAACGGTTCGCGCAGCGATCGCACCGAGCGCTTCCTTGCTTTTTGTCAGAAGGCAGGGATCGATGCCGAGATCTCCACCGACATTCGCTCCGTGCTCTGGAACAAGTTCGCATTCATTTGCGCCTTGGCCGGCATGACCGCTACCGTCCGCCTGCCACTGGGAGAGATCCGAGCGGCAGGCGAATCGATGGAGATGGCGAAGAACATCATGCGAGAGATCGTGGCAGTGGCCGGAGCGGAGGGCGTTCGACTGCCTCCCGACGCGGTGGACCAGATGGCCGGGCTGGCCATGAAGCTGGCTCCCGGAACCTATTCTTCGCTTCATTACGATATGACCCAGGGAAAACCCATGGAGCTCGAGGCGCTCCATGGCACGGCGGCGCGCTTGGCGGGAAAGCATGGGCTCGCCGCCCCCATGTGCCAAGCGGTGTACGCGATTCTCAAGCCCTGGGCACTACGCAACGAGGTATCTCCTGCTTAGTGCCGCGGGGCGATGGGCTCGTTTGACCGCCCGCTACCCGCACGCCTAGACTAGCGACGAGATGAAACAGATGGATCTCCGGAGCGATGCTCTGGGACGACCGCTTCGCAATTTGAGACTCTCGGTCACCGACCGGTGCAACCTGCGCTGCCAATACTGCATGCCGGAAACAGACTACGTCTGGCTTCCTCGGAAGGACTTACTGACCTTCGAAGAGATCCGACGCCTGGTGGACATCTTCACCGGACTCGGTGTCGACCGGCTGCGCCTCACCGGCGGGGAGCCGCTACTCCGGAAGGATCTTCCCGTCTTGGTAAGGCAGTTGGCGGCGAATCCTTACATCCAGGATCTGGCCATGACCACCAACGGAGTCCGGCTCGCCGATCAGGCGCAGCCTTTGCGCCAAGCTGGTCTCGGCCGGCTAACCGTCAGTCTAGACACCCTGCGCTCCGATCGTTTTCAAGCCCTGAACAAGAGAGACGAGCTTCCCAGGGTTCTTGCCGGCATCCAAGAGGCGTCACGAGTCGGATTCCACGGCTTGAAGATCGACACCGTCGTGATCCGGGGGACCAACGACGACGAGCTCGTCGATCTCCTCGAGTACGGTAAAGGCGTGAGTGCCGAGGTGCGCTTCATCGAGTATATGGACGTGGGAGGGGCGACGCGATGGTCGGCGGATCAGGTCTTCCCTCGGTCTGAGATTCTGGACCTGCTCGCAAAGCGCTACGGGGCCATTCGTCCCCTGGTCGAGAAGACCTCGGCGCCCGCCGACCGGTTCGCGCTTCCGGATGGAACGCTATTCGGAATCATCGCCTCCACCACCCGGCCCTTCTGTCAAAGCTGTGACCGAAGCCGTCTCACCGCGGACGGTCAATGGTACCTCTGCCTTTACGCGCAAAACGGGATCGACCTGCGTCGACTCCTCAGAGAAGGCGCCTC
>DATDRI010000471.1:0-3258 GCA_035291825.1 Vicinamibacteria bacterium
AGTGCTAAAGGACGGAAAGAAGCTCCCACTGGAAGTCAAGGTCGGCGACAAAGTTCTGATCGGAAAGTATTCCGGTTCGGAAATCACACTGGACGATAACGAATACCTCATCATCCGCGAAGACGACGTACTTGGGATCATCGCGTGACATCTCGTTTACAACAACAAGTCGAGCAGTCTGCACGGAGGGATTCGGGGAAAGGCAAGTAAGAAGTCATGGCAAACCAGATTGTCTACCACGAGGACGCTCGCCAGGCCCTCATGCGAGGCGTGAATAGCCTGGCCGCAGCGGTTCGAATCACACTCGGCCCCAAAGGCCGTAATGTTGTGCTCGAGAAGAAATTCGGCTCGCCCGTCGTCACCAAGGACGGCGTGACGGTCGCCAAAGAGATCGTGCTTCCCGATCGCGTCGAGAATCTCGGCGCCCAAATGATTCGCGAAGTCGCCTCCAAGACTTCCGACGTCGCCGGCGATGGAACGACCACGGCGACGGTGCTCGCTCAGGCCATTTTTCGTGAGGGTCTACGGAGCGTCACCGCGGGTAGCAATCCCATGGAGCTCAAGCGCGGTATCGACCGCGCGGTAGAGACGGTGGTGGCGGCCATCCAGAAGCTCTCCAAGCCCGTGACGGGCAAGATGATCGGGCAAGTAGGAACTATCTCCGCCAATGGCGACGAGACCGTCGGGAACATCATCGCCGAGGCGATGGCGAAAGTCGGCAAAGATGGCGTCATCCAGGTCGAGGAGGCACGCACACTCGAGACGACACTGGAGATCGTCGAGGGTATGCAGTTCGACCGCGGATACCTTTCCCCCTACTTCGTCACCGATCCAGAGCGGATGGAGGTGGTGCTCGAGGAGTGTTACATCCTGGTCCACGAGAAGAAGATCTCCAATATGAAGGATCTCTTGCCCTTGTTGGAAAAGACGGCGCAGTCCGGCAAAGCGCTGCTGGTCATCGCCGAGGATCTGGAGGGCGAGGCTCTCGCCACCCTGGTCGTCAATAAGCTCCGCGGGACGCTCAAGGTGGCAGCGGTGAAGGCACCCGGCTACGGTGACCGTCGGAAGGCAATGATGGAAGACGTCGCGATTCTGACCGGAGGCACGGCGATCTTCGAGGATCTCGGCATCAAGCTCGAGAACATTGGCCTCGAGGACCTCGGTCGAGCGAAGAAAATCATCATCACCAAAGAAGCGACCACCGTCATCGAAGGCGCCGGCAAGAAGTCGGACATCGAGGGCCGCATCAAGCAGATTCGCGTGCAAATTGATGAGACCACCTCGGACTACGACCGCGAGAAGCTCCAGGAGCGTTTGGCAAAGTTGGTCGGTGGTGTGGCGCTCCTCAAGGTGGGCGCAGCAACCGAGACGGAAATGAAAGAGAAAAAGGCCCGTGTCGAGGATGCCATGCATGCCACCAAGGCCGCAGCCGAGGAAGGGATCGTTCCCGGGGGCGGGGTCGCTCTTCTCCGCGCGACCACGGCTCTCAAGGGGCTCATGAAGGAGAAGGACCTTTCGGACGA
Source organism: Vicinamibacteria bacterium (assembly GCA_035291825.1). Classification (GTDB taxonomy): domain Bacteria; phylum Acidobacteriota; class Vicinamibacteria; order Marinacidobacterales; family DATDRI01; genus DATDRI01. The sequence continues at coordinate 1,524 of DATDRI010000471.1, forward strand.
CGAGCGTATTGGCGTCGGTATTGTGGCCCGAGCCATCGAGGAGCCTATGCGCTGGATCGCTCAAAACGCCGGGCAGGAAGGCTCCATCGTAGTCAACAAGGTCAAGGAGATGGAGAACCCCGAGCACGGCTACAACGCTCAGAAAGATAAATTCGAGAACCTGGTCAACGCGGGCGTCATCGATCCCACCAAGGTGGTTCGCTACGCCCTCCAGAATGCAGCCTCCATCGCTGGGCTCCTGCTCACCACGGAAGCCTTGGTCTCCGAGTTGCCCGAGAAAGCGGAAAACAGGAGCGGCGGGATGCCGGGCGGTATGCCGGGAATGGGTGACTACTAATGTCGGCACAGGAACTTAAAGCCGGGAAGCAATGGGTTGAGCGACAGTTCGTAGAAATTGCTCGGGAGTTTGGAGCACCGCGCACCTTAACGCAAGAAGATCGGTGGCGAGAAACCGATAAGGCGTTCACGCAACATAACCACTGCATGGCCTATTACATTGAGCTGGCCGGGCATCTGAAGCGCGGCGATCTCACCTTTCGGGATGTGGACCTCGAGGTTGCTGGCGCCGGCGAGCAGGCAGCCCAAGAGAGACTCGCACGTCACATGCGCGATGTGTTGGTGTCATTGGGAAGCGTTCAAATCCCGGGCGGCAAGCCCCCGCATGCGGTTACTCAGTGGCTCTGATCTGTGGATTGCATGCCCTAAGACTTACCAACGCAGGTCCATACGTTGGAAACACTCAACGACGCCGAAGAGTAAGGTGCGTCCAAGGCCTCGCCTACGCGGCGACGGAGAGAATGCGCTCATGAAAACAAAACGAGTACGACGGACCGGTTCGTTTCGAACTCTGTTTTTCCTTACGGTATTGTCGCTCGCTCCTGGGGTGGCATCGGCACAGGGCGAACCGATCGCGCAGTCTCCCCATGCTCACGCGAAGCCCTCTGGCAGCGGTTGGGAGTGCGATCGAGGTTACCGGGAAGTCGATCAGTTATGCGTGGCCATCCAGGTCCCTCCTCATGCCTTTCTGAATTCTCGCGGGGACGGATGGGAGTGCGACCGAGGTTACCGAGAGGCCAACGCGGCATGCGTGATAGTCGAAGCACCACCCAACGCCCGGCTGGATTTTAGCGGGCGCGGCTGGGAGTGCGATCGGGGCTACCAGAAAATCGACCAATCGTGTGTGAGCATCGAGGTGCCGGCGCACGCCTATCTTGACCACACCGGAGATGGCTGGAAATGCGATCGAGGATTCCAGCAACACGGCGAGACGTGCGCGCCTTTCGAGATACCTCTCCAAGGTCATCTGGCGCGTTCAGGGAACGACTGGGAGTGCAATCATGGGTTCCGGAGGAACGGCGAGTCCTGCGTCCCCATCGATGTGCCTCGGAACGGCTACCTCAGCGATTCGGGACAGGATTGGGAGTGCGACCGAAATTATGAAAGACGCGGCGATTTGTGTGTGACCGTCGAGGTTCCGGCGAACGCTCACGTCAGCTCCTCCGGGCACGACTGGGATTGCGATGCGGGTTATCGGCTGTACAGGGGAACTTGTATGGTGAGCGACGAGTAGTGGCGAGGAAGACGCGGCCGCACGAAACGGAGGAATGAATATGCACCCGCTCTACGATCCAGAAGCCGTTCGACCGATGTGGGAGGAGCTCGCACAATGTGGCGTCACGCCGCTCGCGACCGTTGAAGAAGTTGACGAGGCCCTCGAAAAACCCGGAACGACACT
>DATDRI010000472.1:0-7150 GCA_035291825.1 Vicinamibacteria bacterium
GGAGAGATCCGTATTCCCGATCACCCTCTGGTGAAGGAGACCATCGGTGATTGCCTTCACGAAGCCATGGATCTCGAAGGCCTGCAGTCCCTCTTGCAAGCCTTCGCCCGCGGCGAGGTGGCGACGGTCAGCATCGATACCGCCGAACCCTCGCCCTTCTCGCACGAGATCCTGAACGCGAATCCCTACGCTTATCTGGACGACGCGCCTCTCGAGGAGCGTCGCGCTCGGGCGGTTCAGATGCGCCGTACCCTACCCGGCGAGCTGGTGGAAGAGGCGGGCTCTCTGGATCCGGACGCGATCGCGGAGGTTGAATCGGAATCCTGGCCGGTTGTCCGAGACGCCGATGAGCTGCACGATGCCATGTTGACACTGGTTGTACTCCCGCCGGTTCCGGAATGGGAGCCCTGGTTCTCCGAGCTCCAGCAGGCTCGCCGCGGCACCACGATTCGAGTCACCGACCAGAGCTTCTGGGTCGCCGCGGAACGGATGGACCTGGCGAGCGTGGCGCATCCGACCGGTGTCTTCTCACCCGAGATAGACTCCGTTCCCCCCACGGGAGGTGTGCCCGTGGATAGGGAGACGGCCGGGGCGGAGATCCTTCGGGGATGGCTGGAGTCGACCGGCCCACGAACGGCGACCGAGCTGGTCAAACGACTGGCGCTGCCCGCACCGGTGATCCAGGCGGGACTCTTGAGGCTGGAGTCGGAAGGACAGGTGCTGCGCGGGCGCTTCACGCGACGGCCGACCTCTGACCAGGAACAGGAGTGGTGCAACCGTCGGCTGCTGGCCCGCATTCACCGGCTCACCCTCGGCAGGCTGCGACGGGAAATCGAGCCGGTCACCACGCAGGACTTCATGCGCTTCCTTCTCCGATGGCAACACGTGAGCCGAGGGAGCCGCCTGCACGGGGTCGACGGAACGCTTTCGATCATCCGTCAGCTCCAGGGATACGAGCTCTCCGCCTCCGCCTGGGAGTCCCGCGTCCTTCCTGCCCGGCTGGGACGATACGATCCCGAGATGCTGGATCGACTGTGCCTTTCCGGAGAGGTCATGTGGGGGAGATTGTCGCCCCATCCGGCCTTCGAGGCCGCGGTGGAAGCGAATGGCAGCGGGAGCAACCGGCGGGTGCGACCGACGCGGGTGGCGCCTCTCTCTCTCTTACTCCGGGAGGATGCCGATTGGTTGCTGACGGTCGCCGGGAACGCCAGCTCGAACGAAATGAGAACCACCGCCCTTTCTCACGCCGCCCGCCAGGTGCTCTCGGAGCTCGAGCGGCGGGGTGCCTCTTTCTTCGCGGAGCTGAAGCGAGGCTCGGGTCGATTGGCCAGCGAAGTGGAAGAGGCTTTGTGGGAGCTTCTCGCCGCCGGTCTCGTCTCCGCCGATGGCTTCGAGAACCTGAGATCGCTCCTGGACGCCAAACGTCGCCGCGGAGAAGGGCGCGGAAGGCTGGCACGCCCCCGTCACGCTGCCGGACGCTGGGCTCTCCTGCGGGCGATGCCTCGGGCGGGAGAGGCCGAGGATCAGTCGGCGGTTGCGCCTGTGGAAGCGTTTGCCCGACAACTGCTCCGGCGTTGGGGAGTCGTGTTCCGAGATCTTCTGGCGCGCGAGCCGCTGGCTCCCGCCTGGCGAGACCTCCTGGTGGTACTCCGTCGCCTGGAAGCGAGAGGGGAGATCCGGGGCGGCCGTTTCGTGGGAGGGTTCTTGGGCGAGCAGTTCGCTCTCCCGGAAGCAGTCGAGCTCCTCCGGTCGGTTCGTCGTGCCGAAAAGGACGGCGAGGAGGTCCGCATTGCGGCCGCCGACCCGCTCAATCTTCTGGGTATCGTGCTACCGGGTGGGCGCCTTAGCGCACTCTCCAGCGAGAATCTCTTGCTTCGCGACGGCGTCCCCCCGGCGCCTGCCGAGGCCGCAGTCCCGGCAGGAGCTTTCTTGAGCGCACGCCCTTCCCTCTGAGCTCCCGGCTCGGAGAACCTCTCCGGGCGTTGGGCTTGGGGAACCCGCCAAACCGTTGTATACTAACCAGTAATCAAGTCGACAATCTGTAGAAACGTTTCGGCGGGGTCGACCGTGTCGGTGGAAACGGCGTCCGCCGCGCAATGCCTTACCTAAGGTATGAATAGTCTCACGACTACCATCATCCGAGTTCGGAACAGTCTCGCCAAGACACAGCTACGCGCTCCGCTCGTTTGGCTCAGAAACAAAACCCTGAGCGAGCACGATACGCTAATCGCCTCTTACCCAAGGTCGGGAAGCACGTGGTTCTGCTTCCTGATGTTCGAGATTCTGAGCGGGCGGCAAGCTGAATTCCATTCGGTCGACAGGGACATTCGTTTCGTGGGGAAGCAGTTGAGCTCGCTGCCATTGCTTCCCGGCGGGGGACGTATCGTGAGGACGCACGAGCCGTACTCGAGAGACTACAAGAAGGCGATCTACCTGGTGCGCGACGCGCGAGATGTGGTGGTCTCCGAGTTTTTCTACGCCAGACTGGCCAACACCTGGCGTGGCGAGCTCGACGAGTTCATAGGTCATTTCCTCGAAGGAAATTCGAATCAGTTTGGCTCCTGGGCAAGTCATGTCAACTCCTGGACGACCGCCGGCGACGTCCACCACCGAGACCTCAGGGTTCTCAAGTACGAGGACATACGCCTCCATCCCGAGAAGGCATTGGCGCAGGTTCTTTCCTTCATGGGCCTCGGTGTGCCGTTGGATCGAGTTCGGAATGCCATTGCCAACAACGAAATAGCGGAAATGCGCCGCAAGGAGGACGGCAATCCGCGTTTGAGAACGATAACCGGCGGCGGAGATTTGCGTTTCGTGCGTAAGGGATCCCTTGGCGGTTGGCGGCAGCATTTGAGCCGAGACCAGCTGCGTCGCATCGAGTCCCAAACGGGAGAGGCCATGTCGCGATTGGGATATCGGCTAGAAAGCGTTGATGGTGGTGGGTAGAGCCTCGGCCGCGGGACGTCGCGCGGCACCGCCTCTCGCTGTTGCCATCGCAGTGGTAGTGGGAGTGTGCATCGTAGCGTCTCCAACGAAGACCGTGGCGGTTTTCCTTGTGGCCATGGGACTCGCTGGCACCGCAGCGTTTCTAGCTCGAGCGGGATTCACGAAAGCTTCCCATTTCGTCGCGCTTCCAACCCTCACTGCTTATATTCTTCTAAATCAAGGTTTTGCCAACCTGACCGTTCGACTGGCTGGGCTCCCCATTCTCGTTGGGCATGTTCTGATGTTCACCGGCCTGCTCCTAGCGATCCTCCCAGCCCATCGCGCAATGCTAAGAGAGCTGCGCGAGCCGGCCTTGCTCAGCCTGTTGGCCCTGATGTTGTTTTCCACACTGCACCTGGCCACGAACGTCGCCGACCACGGCGTGTATGCGATACGCGATAGCTCCTTGTTCTTCGAGGGAATTTTCTTGCTCCTCGGACTCCTCTGGGCAAGGGAGGAGCGGTCCGTCGATGCGCTGGGAAGATGGCTCCTAGTCGTGTTTCTGTTGAACTTCTGCTACAGCCTGACGTTTCCCTTTCACGAAACCGTGCAGTCCTTGTCCCCGGTCTCCGGATTTTTTCGGCCTGTTCCGGTTCTGGGGTATTACAGCCACACCTACCTCTACCTGCTCGCCGGTGCCCTCTTCTTCATGTGGTGCGCCGCCTATGTGGTCAGCTGGCCCGCCTGGCTGCGAGGTCTTCTGACGGCGGGACAGATTCTCAGCCTCGGCATCGCGCAAGCGAGATCGATGTACGTGGGTATGGTGGTTGTCCTTCTGGTGATCATGCTTCTGGGCGAGTTTCGAAAGTGGATCAAGTTAACCGTCTCCTTGTGCTGTGCGCTGGTCATTTTCGTCGTGTTGACTTCGCACCTGGGCCTCGAGTTGCAAGGCCGAATCGGCCCAGTGCAACTGAGCTTCCTCGGGGACCAGCTGCGCAGCATCGCCGGGGCGCCGGGAACTCCGGGGATGACCGTCCAGGGTCGTTTGGATTGGTACCGGGAGGCTTGGGACCGCGCGCACTCCAGCACAGCGAACTTCCTGATCGGAGAAGGGTTTGGAAAGCCACTGCTCGAGAACGCGCGGAGCAAGGAAGGAGTGCCCATACGTCAGCCGCATAACACCCACTTGAGCGTTTTTGCGAGGTTGGGCCTGGTCGGGGCAACTCTCTGGGCAATTTTCCACCTCGCGATCCTGGTTCGCTTCGTTCGGGTGCTACTGGGGCGGCGGTCGTTGGAACCGAGATTCTACGAGCTCGCTTTATGGTTCTTCCTTTTCTACCTCTTGTCGATGATCGTGACCAGCGTCCAGCCCCACCTAGAGTTCTCCTACGGCGCCATCCCTTTCTATGTTCTCATGGGATTGGCGCTGGGATTGATGCGCGGGCGGACAGGGCGCGTCGTCCCGATGAACAGGGTCTGATGGCAATGGACGAGGCCGGTGCCGGCAGGGAATAGGAACGGATACCTTCGCCTGGTGACGGAGCAGACGGAGCATATGAAGACCAGCGCACCCGCCGACGAGGTCATTCGCGCCAATGTCTCCTTCTATCGGGAAGTCGCCTCAAAATACGAGAGGTACGAAAGTTGGACCTTCGACCCGTCCTTTCAGCGGATGTTGGCGGCGGATTTAGACTTGATCGCGTCCCATCTCGGTCATGTTAACGGGAGGCGGGTGAAGTGCCTAGATTGCGGCGGTGGCACGGGCAATCTTTCAATCAGGCTATTGCAGCGAGGCTGGGACGTTACCGTCGTCGACGTGTCCCGGGAAATGCTCGAGATCCTCGAGGATAAGTGCGCCGCTCAGGGGCTCGTTCCTAGGATCCGAAACTGCTCGGTGGAGGAGTTTCTGGAGACAGACGATGCCCACTATGATCTGATTAGCTTTGCGTCGGTCTTGCATCACCTGCATTCGTATTGCGGTGTGGTAGAGCTGGCCGCACCGCGCCTGCAGCCAAAAGGCATTTTCTATTCCAACTTCGATCCCGTTCCACCTAAACACAGGATGATGACGCAAGTGTTCGATTCGATGGACACACTGCTGGCCAAATTGCTTTTCGACCCCGCCGACGTATTGCCGGGTATCAAGAGAAGAGTGACAAAGCTCGTCGGGAGAGCGTCTCTTCAACACGGGCGGGCGATCGCAGGCGCGGGTGATCTGGCAGAGTACCATGCTAAGTCCGGAGTGGACGACGCGCAAATAGTCGACCTCCTGAAGCACAGCGGGTTCGCCGTCTTGGAACATTGCCGCTATACGACGGGTAGGACCAGGGCTTCCCAAGAGGTTAATCGCTGGGTTGGGCTATTGCGCAGTTTCAAGATCATCGCCCAGCGTCGCCACTAGATCTAGAAGCCGATGCGCAGTCTCAAGATCCTATCCATCCACAATCGCTACCAGCAGCACGGTGGCGAGGACGTGGTGATGCAGTCGGAAAGGCAGTTGCTGGTCTCCTTCGGCCATAGAGTCGTCGAATATGTCAGAAACAGTGAGGAGATTAGGAATTACGGCTTGAGAGACACGGTGACGCTGGGTCCGCGCACGGTTTGGGCCTGGGACAGTTATAGGGAGGTCAAGAGGCGCCTCAAAACCGAGCAACCCCACCTGGCGCATTTCCACAACACATTCCCGCTCATTTCTCCGGCGGCCTACTACGCCTGTCGCGAGGCAGGAGTGCCGGTCGTACAGACCCTGCACAATTATAGATTGGTGTGCCCTGCCGCCACTTTTTTTCGCCACGGCCAGGTGTGCGAAGAGTGCATGGAGCACACCCTGTGGCGTGGAGTACGGTACGGTTGCTACCGAAAATCGCGACCTGCGACGGCGGCGGTCGCCCTGATGTTGGCTTTGCACCGGTGGCGCAAGACTTGGACCCAACAGGTGGATGCCTACATAGCCCTGACTCAGTTTGCTCGCCGCAAGTTCGTCGCCGGCGGCTTGCCGGCCGAGAAGATCGCCGTCAAGCCGAACTTCCTCGACCCGGATCCTGGACCACGAAATGGCGACGGAGAATATGCGCTGTTCGTGGGGAAGGTGCAGGATGAGAAGGGTGCAGGCCTACTCGTTGACGCTTGGAGACGACTGCCGAAGAAGATTCCTCTGCGCGTGATTGGAGACGGCGTCCAAAGAGGCGAGCTGGAGGCGAAGGTGTCGCGCCAGGGGGTTTCCAGCATTTCCTTCGAGGGACACCAAGGGCGGGGCCGCGTTCTGGAGGCGATGAAGGGCGCGCGGTTCTTGATCTTCCCAAGCAAGTGGTACGAGGGATTTCCCGTGACCATCGTGGAAGCCTTGGCTTGTGGTCTGCCGATCGTCGGATCGCGCCTAGGCGCGATCCAGGAGATTGTGGATGAGGGAAGGACGGGGCTGCACTTCCGGCCGGGCGACTCCCTGGATCTGGCGGAGAAGGTCGACTGGGCCTGGGCCCACCCCGAACGAATGAAGGAGATGAGCCGCCAAGCACGGGCGGAGTTCGAGGCCAAGTACACCCGAGAGAGAAACTATGAGTTGCTCATGGAGATCTATGAGCGGGCCATCGCGAATCATGAGAAGGCCAGGGATATCGCCGCGCATTCAACCGATGAAGAAGAACGGGCGAAACCTGACTGAAATCGGCTGCCGCGGCGCCCATTCCCATCCCGGCCTTGCCTTTTTAGTCGTTCCTGCTGCCATGCTACAATAATCGTTCTAACTCATAACAGAAGATTCTTGCCGCGAGAGGTCGTTGGCTGGGCACGCCTTGGTTAACACTCGGTAGAGGTCTGATTCGCTGCTAACTTGTTCAAAGCTAGAACGCACGAGGGAGGTGTGGAAATGAGAAGAGTTGCGATTTGGTCCGCAGCGTTCATGGTGATCGCCGCCGCGAACGCCCATGCACAGAATCAAGGCCGTCAGGAGGACTACCAGAAGGCGCTCCAACAGAAGTTGACATCCAAGGTAGACACCATGATGGCGGCCAACACCGAAAAGATCACGAGAGCCGATCGCTGGAATTGCGAAGTGAGGATGCAGGACTCGGCCGACTACCCGGGGAAGGTGGACACCGAGATAAGCGTGACCATGCCCATCGATCAGTTCAAGGAATTCGCTCCGGTCGCCGTGCTGGAGGCCGTTGCCGTTCCGCACAACTTTCCCACCGGCAAAATCTACGTCCGAGAAACGACGACGAGACGG
>DATDRI010000473.1:0-6108 GCA_035291825.1 Vicinamibacteria bacterium
AGCGCCATGAACGGATGACGAATGAATCATGCTTACCACGTTGCTTGGGCTTCTCCTTCTCCTTCAGGCTCCTTCGGATCCTACTGAGGACGACCCGACGGCGGCCGACACCGCCCAGGAGCAAGAGTCACTACGCTACGGCATCTCGGCGGATTTCGATTGGAGCTTCAGCAACTCCGAGACGAGCCCTCTGAACGCAACCTACTACGGCGACAATATCCTCAGGCTGCTTCGTGTCTCCCTGCTCTTCAACTTTCGTCCTTCCGAGCGAGTCGGCCTCTATGTGAATCTGACGTCGGAGAACGGTGGCACACCCCATCTCTATGGCGCCTTCGTACGACTGGCACCCTTCGAGGACACCAACTTCTGGATCCAGGCGGGCCAGATCCCTCAGGCCTTCGGGGCGTTTCCCGAACGCTGGTACCCGTTCGCCAATTCGTTGATCGGCTATCCGCTCATGTACTCGTACCTGACGTCCCTGCAACCGAACAGCGTCCCGGCGGGTCCCGATGACTTGTTGAGCCAACGGGGTCGAGGGCTCTCCTCACAGTTTCGAGGTGGGTACGGTGACGCAGATTATGCCGGCATGCCGCTGGTCGAGATCTTTCAGTGGGCGGCCGGAGGGCTCGGCTACGGAAGTGCCGGCTCCTTCGAGTATCTGGGCGGTGTCACCGCCGGAACGCTCTCCAACCCCCTTCAGGTCGACGAGAACGGAGGCACGCAGGTCTTGGGGAGAGTGCGCTTCCGCCCCTCGCCGGCCCTCAACGCGGGCGCTTCCGCGGCACGCGGCGCTTACCTCGTCGATCTCGCCGAGGAGCAGCTGGGGGGCAGATCCCCGGATGCCTTTCATCAGACCGCGGTGGGGGGAGACTTTCACTACGGGCGAGGCCATCTTCTCCTCTATGGGGAGCTGGGGTGGTCGCGCTGGGAGAGCCCCCACATCGACGAGCCTCTGGACGCGGTGTCGGCCTTCCTCGAGTCTCGCTACCGGTTGCTGCCCGGAGTCTACGCCGCGGGTCGCTTGGATCGTTTGAGCTTCAGCGACATCACCGCCCGCAATGGGAGCCGCCAGCCATGGGAGTACCCGCTCACCCGCTTGGAGGTCGGCAGCGGCTTCTCCTGGGAAAGACATGTCCTCTTGAAACTGGTGGGACAGTTCAATTGGTACGACCAAGCCACGGATCTCGATGAGAACATCATTGCTTTTCAGATGGTGCTGCATTTCTAGCGCTCTCGCCGCGATCGTCGCGGCGGCCTCGTACGCAGGAGGCAATCAAGACCCGCGCCCGGCGACCGTCTACGGTCACGTCGAGCTCCGTGGCTTCGTGCCAGCCCCTTCCTACCGTGATGATTTCTACTCCTACCGCCCACCCAGCCAGACCACCCGAGAGCCCGATCCCCTCCGCGCCATCGTCTATCTGGAGGGTGACAACTTGGAGCCGGCTTCCCAGCCACCCACCGCCGTCATCGACCAGAAGGGCGAGAGCTTCGTGCCCCACATCCTAGCGGTTGAGAGAGGAGCTCGAGTGAGTTTTCGGAATAGCGATGACATCTATCACAACGTGTTCTCCTTCTCGAAGATCAGACGCTTCGACCTCGGCCGCTATCCTAAGGGGCAGTCCCGGTCGGTGGTCTTCGACCGCGTCGGACTGGTACGCGTCTTCTGCGAGATCCACTCGCACATGAGTGCCTTCGTCCTGGTCCTGCCCCATTCCTACTTCACCACCACCGATGCTTCCGGCTCTTATCGAATCCCGAACGTCCCGGCCGGGAGTTATCATGTCGTGGCGTGGAGTGATCCGTTCCGTCTCGTTCGCAAGGAAGTGCGGCTCAGAAGCGGCGAGAGTAGCGAGCTCGACTTCCTTCTCGAACAAACAAGGTGAGCAGCCATGTCGCTGCGGAACAAGCTCTTTATTTCCTTCGCTGTCATCTCCTTGCTTCTGCTCGGCTTCGTTTTCGTGGCAGTGGAGCTTCGCGTGCGGGCGCAAGTCTCAACCGATATGCTGGCCGAGCTGAGGCAAACCGACGATGCGTTCGTCGAGCAATGGCAGTTCCTCCGAGAGCGACTCGCTCGGGAAGGCGCCATCGTGGCCGATGCGCCCAAGTTGAAAGCCGCCCTCGATACCGGGGACCGGGCGACCATCGAGCCGGTGGCGGAGGATTACCGCCGGATGATCGGCGCCGATCTGGTGGAGCTCCGCGACCCGGAAGGCCGTTTTTTGGTGCGACTGGCCGGGGGCGACGACCATGCCTATCTCGAGCTCAGTTTCCCGATTCTGGTGGGTGAGAGCGTCCTGGGCAACATGACCACCGGATACGGACTGAATCGGGATTTTGCCGCTCGCATGAAGCGGCTGGTGGGAGCGGAGGTGGCGGTGGTGAACGGCGATCGACTCGTCGCATCGACTCTCGCCAAGGAGAGGGAGGAAGAGCTGGCTCTCGGCCTGGCTGCAACGGACCGGGAAGAGTCTTGGCCGTTGCGGCTGGGAGGAGAGTCCTACCTGGCGAGAATCGTTTCGGAGCAGGCGGCGCCCGGCGTCGAGTTTCTCATTCTACGCTCGGTGGACGAGAGCCTCCGATTTCTGGGCGCGGTGCGTCGCGATCTCGTTCTCTTCGGCATCTTCACCACCGCCCTCGCTCTTCTCGCCAGCTATCTCACCGCCCGCACCCTCACGCGACCCCTGGCCGCCATCGTGGAGGGGATGCGCGAGACCGCCCGCTCGGGCGATCTGACCCGGCAGATCCACATCGAGAGCCGCGACGAGGAGGCGTCCCTTCTGGCCTCGACCTTCAACCACGTAGCTAGCTCGCTCCTCGTCTTTCAACAACAAGCGAAGCACAAGGAGCGGCTGAGCTCTCTGGGACGGCTCTCCGCGACCTTGGCGCACGAGATCCGCAACCCCCTCACCATCATCAAGGGCTCCGCTCTGCAGTTGCTGGAAGAAGAGTCCTTGGGTGGCGACGAGCGAGAAGCCGCCGCCGACATCATCCAAGAGGTGGACCGCCTCAACCGGTTGGTCGAATCGGTGCTGGAGTTCGCTCGCCCCGCCACCTTCAGCGTCGAGCAGGTCGATATCAACGATCTGTGCCGGGGGTGCCTGACCGCGGTTGGCGACGCTCCCGGCCTGAGGACGGAAGGGGCTTGGGACCCTCGGCTAGCGTGGGCGCCCGTCGATCCTGCCCGACTCAAGCAGGTGCTGCTCAACGTGCTTCTCAACGCTCGCGAAGCGATCTCCGGCCCGGGCACCATTCGGGTGGCGACGCGGCGGGAGGCGACCGACTATCTGATCTCGGTCTCCGATACCGGCAAGGGCATCAGCCAGGAGGATCTGCCCAATATCTTCGACCCTTTCTTCACCCAGAAGCCGAAGGGAACGGGTCTGGGTCTCTCTGTTGCCCGGAACATCGTCGAGGGTCTGGGCGGCAGCATCTCGGTCCGCAGCCAGCTGGGTCAGGGGACGGAAGTCGAGCTCCGACTCCCCCTGGAGCCACGTTTCCCGGCCAGCCGCGTCCCCCAGCCGCTCGAGATGTAAGTCGGGCGGGCAGGCTGATGGGCTCTGATTGACAGGAAATGGCCCCCTGTCTAGAGTGTGGGGACAGTGGGTTAGAGCATGGTAACGACAACTCCCGCAGCCGTCCTTCGAACCGGCAAGATTCTCATCGTCGACGATGAGATCAAGATTCTGAAGCTACTCTCCCGCTACTTCTCCCGGCAGGGTCATGACGTTAGGGTGACCACCGAGCCGCACGAGGCGCTTCGGCTCCTCCAGTCCGGGCGGTACGACGTCTTGGTGCTGGACCACCGCATGCCACAGCTCACCGGGCTCGAGCTCTTCAAGCAAGTTCGTCGCCAGGAGGCTCCCCCCGAGGTCATTCTGATGACGGCCCACGCCACGGTAGAAAAGGCCGTGGAGACCATGAAGTTGGGCGCGGTCGACTACATTCAGAAGCCTTTCGACTTCGACTCCATCAAGGAGGCGGTCGGCAAAGCCTTGGAGCGTCGAGAGGAACGGCGCCGCCAGAGGACGAACGCTCCCGGGACGCGCCCGCCGGTCTCGTCCCCGACGGAAAGCCGTGCCCAGCTCGTCGGCCAGAGTCAGGCCATGAAAGAGCTCCTAGGCACCGTGGAAGCGGTCGCCGCCACCGATTCGACCGTCCTCATCACCGGCGAGACCGGTACCGGGAAGGAGCTCGTCGCGGAAGCCATTCACCGACTCTCCGCACGGAGCGCGAAATCTCTGGTTCGGGTCAACTGCGCCGCCATTCCCGACGGTCTGCTGGAGAGCGAGATGTTCGGTCACGTGCGAGGGGCGTTCACCGGAGCAACCCAGAACCGTCGCGGTAAGTTCGCACTAGCGCACGGCGGAAGTCTCTTCTTGGACGAGATCTCCGCCCTCAGCGGGTCGCTCCAACAGAAACTGTTGCGGGTCCTACAGGAAAGAGAGTTCGAGCCACTTGGCTCCGAGCGGACCACCAAGGTCGACGTGCGGATTCTCGCCGCCACCAATCGGGATCTCACCGAGCTCACCAAGATCGGCCAGTTCCAGGAGGATCTTTTCTACCGACTGAACGTGATTCCGGTAAGAGTCCCCTCGCTTCGCGAGCGGCGCGAGGATATCCCTCTCCTCGCCAGGACGTTCCTCTCTCGTTTCACGAGGAAGCTGGGAAAGCCGGTCGGCGACTTCTCGCCGGAAGCCATGGATCGACTCGTCGGTTACGACTGGCCGGGAAACGTTCGCGAGCTCGAGAACGCGGTGGAACGGACGGTGGCGCTCGGCTCGGGCACCAACGTGCATCCCGAGGATCTGCGCGATCTAGGACAAGGTCTTCCCTCCGGACCTCACCTGCCGACACTCGACCTACACCAGAACCTGGGCTGGATCACCCGACAAACCATTCTGCGTAGCTTGGAGAAAGTGAACGGTCGCAAGAAAGACGCTGCCGCCCTGCTAGGCATCAGCCAGCGCGCCCTGAGTTACTATCTCCGCAAGTATCAGCTCTAGTTCACCGACATTAATCCCGCCCTGCCATGTTTTCCACAGGAATTGTTGAGTTCATGTGCAAAACCTGTCGATCGATTCGCCGCGGCCGCGAGCGTTTTACCGGAGTAGCGTTTTGCACAATTCTTGAGCAGGGAATTATCTGTAGATTTTCCAGAAATTATACGATCTCTTAGGCAAGAATCACAGGTCATCGAATAAAGTAAGCTCACGTGGACATTGAGGCGCGCTAGTCCCGTTTGTGTGCCATGGAGCACCATATCCATTTCCGGCCGCGCCTGGTGGCGATGAAGGCACGGCGGATTTGCACAGAGACCGTCGGAGATACGGGCGACCGATCTGGATTCAGGGAGGGTTGGCGAGGCATAATATCTCGGTTGCGCGGCTTCTCAGTGGTAAAGTCCAAGAGCCCGAACATGAAAAGGAGGCTGGGGTCATGAAGGGCACGGTCGATCTTGAGTTGTCAGATTTTCCTATTTCGCTGCTGCCGCGAATCGATCGCTTTGCGCAGCTGCTTGAGGAGGCAAACCCGGGCCTCAAGTTCAACAGGACGGCTTGCGTGACCAGCCTGGTGGCGCGGGCGCTGGCCGAGGTCGAGGGACAGTCCGGGTGGGGTCGCCGTAGAGGCTCGGAACGCCGCCAGGGGCAGCGCGGTACGGACCGGCGGCAACTTCGCCGACGGTGGCGTGACGACCTCATCGCGGACGCCCAACATGAAGTTCTCAGCAATCTGCGAGACGCCACCTACTTGTGAGTGCGCCCCGGCTAGAACAGAATAACCGGGCCTGTTTTCCCTAGATCATCCAGGCCGGGCTCACCGAGGCCCGGTCAACTGATGAAGCAGGCGAAGCGGTATGTTCCGACGAACGGTCCCGGGGCGGCCGTCCTCTGCCTGGTGCTCGGGATCTTGGCGGGATGCACACCGGCGGAAGCGCCGCCCGAGAACCCTGCCGATCTGATCCTGACGAATGGTCGCGTCTATACCTTCGCCTGGGACGATCCCGCTCCTGACGGCACGCCCGCCGCCAACGCACCCTATACCGATTCGGGATGGCAGCCGGACGCGGAAGCCCTGGCGGTCGAGGCCGGTCGCATTCTTCATGTCGGT
>DATDRI010000474.1:0-3816 GCA_035291825.1 Vicinamibacteria bacterium
GGCCGGGAATCATCCTGCAGTCTCACTCCGCCACAAAATCCTTCCGCCACAGCACCAGCGGCCAGCAGAGGAGCGCTCCGGTGACGGCGAAGCCAAGAAGATGAAGGTTGGGATATCGATAGAAGAACGCCACCAATCCAAAGAGGAGATAGAAGACGCCGATCACCAGCACCGCGCGCCACGCAGCGCGCGTGCCCTTCCGGAGCTCGAGGGATAGCATCATGACCAGCAAACCCAACACGTTCATGGCCGCTCCGGCAAAGAACGTCTCGACGACCTGCTCCCCAGCGAATCTAGGGCTCATCTCGCCGGCCGCCACCGCGCTTCCCAGCTCGGGCAACCGAACCAGGTTGTGAGCAATGCCGCCGGAGAATACGAGCAGCCCCACCGCCAGAGTGTACACTCCGATGAGATGTCTCCGTTTCATGGCCTTCCTCGGCCGGCCTCCGACCTATCGACGTATGTGACGATCTCGACTGAGGACACGCGAAAGTGTGCTGGTGATTCCCCGAGATGTCGATCGTGTTCACCCTGTGGCCGGGGGGCACAGGGAACCGAAATCGAACGCGTAGATAGCACGCCCGAGGAAGAGTGTCAATCCGTCATTGTGCCGGCGGGTGAGCGCACCCTCTTGAACCCGGCCCGGGGCTGCCTCTTTGCCTGCGTCTCTCCCGGAATATGGACTCCACCATCCGGTCTCAACGGGCTCGCCTCGTAGGCAGCGTCCCACACCCATGACTCGATTCTCATCTCCCGCAAGGCCAAATACCTCGCATAACTGAAGTTATCCGGCCACAAGAAATCTCATTTTGGGCACAAAGATTGCTACCACTTGGAGATGGCGCAAGATCGGCGTCATTCCTGCGTGGCCTCGCAACCGGGGCCCCACCAGCCGGAATCGTCCGAGCCATGGATGCGGAACTTTTTGGGGTGGAGTATGTCCAGATTCACCATTGATTTTTCGGATGAAGCCGAGAGAGACCTGCAAGGCCTCCGCAAGGCTCTGGGAGTGAAATCCAAGGCAGACGTGCTGCGGAAAGCCTTGAATCTGCTCACCTACGTGATCCAAGCGCGGGAGGAGGGAGCCCGGCTGGTGGTCGAGAACACGAAGGACAACTCAAGGAAGGAAGTCATCACGTTGTGAGTTCTGCTTGGGGCAAGCCTCGAATAGGATGAAATGAGCCAAATACTGTCCCGCTACGGCAGCCTGAGCCAGCACAGCCTGTCGAGCATCATCCGCAGCATCCACCTGGGCGGCAAGAGTGGAGTTCTCCATCTCTCCAACAAAGGTGTCTCGAAACGTCTCTACTTCAATGCGGGCTCGATAGTCTTTGCCGGCTCCGACGATGAGGAAGACCAGTGGGGAGAGGTCTTGGTTCGTGAAGGAAAAATCAAGCGGTCCGATCTCGATCTCGCCTGGGAGGTGATGAAACGCACCGGACAAGGCCTCACGGAAACCATCGTTGAAATGGGATTCATGACTCCCGAAGAGATTGACACGCAGGTGGCCCGACGGATGACAGCCATCATTTACTCGTCGTTTACCTGGCAGTCCGGAAAATACAGCTTCAAGGAGCTCGACAATCCGGTGGCCGATGACATCGCGATGGATCTGTCTCCTAGCCATGTCATCATGGAAGGAATCCGGCGGATTCAAGATCCCGCTACCATCCTGGGCTTGTTGGGCGATCTCGACGGTGTCATCCGCCAGCCGAAGGGCTCGGGCCTTCCCTATGACGACAACAACCTCACTCCGCAGGAGAGGGTCATCCTCGATCTCGCCCGAACCCGTGCGGACGGCTCTTCCACCGGTCGCGCTCTGGTTGACATTTCTCCTCTTGACGAGGACCAGACGCTGCGCTGTCTTTGCTGTCTGGTCTCTCTGGGAGCACTGGAGCTGGAAAAATCTCGGTCGGAGCCGGAGGCCGCTGCAAGAAGAACCGGTCCTGCGCCGGACGTCGTCGATGCGATGGAGATCGGTGCCTCTTCGGCCAACCTGCCAAGAAGACTAGGCCGATACGAAATTCAGAAGCTGTTGGGTCGTGGCTCGATGGGAACCGTTTTCTTGGCAAGAGATCCCGAGATCGAACGGATCGTGGCCATCAAATTGATCCAGGCCACGACTTTTCTCACGGCTCGCGAACGGGAACGATATCGAAATCGATTCCGACGCGAAGCGAAAGCCGCCGGAAGGCTCATCCACCCTGGTATCGTTACGGTCTTCGACCTAGGCTATGCCGACGAAGAAAGCCCCTTCATCGTGATGGAGTACGTCCCAGGGCAGACCCTGGCGGCGCTCGTTCAAGAAGAAGAGCTTTCAGCGGAAGAAACCGTGCGCCTTGCCAGTGAGGTTCTCGAAGCACTGAGTTACGCACATTGCGCAGGAATCGTGCATCGGGACATCAAGCCGGCCAACATACTGGTAACCTCCGACTTGCACGCGAAGATCATGGATTTCGGGATCGCACATGTCGTTGGCACCCAGTTGACACCCACCGAGCAGAGCATGGGGAGTCCTAACTACATGGCTCCCGAGCAGCTTTCCAAGGGAACCATTGACCAGCGCACGGACCTCTTCTCCTTTGGCGTCGTGCTCTACCGTCTCCTCACCGGCAGGCTTCCTTTCACCGGTGACTCGTTCGCCGCCGGTGCGCAGGCCATTCTCTCCGAGGAGCCGGTACGTCCCGAGAGCATCAACCTCGCGGTTTCTCCCGGCCTAAGTCGAATCGTTCTTCGCTGCCTGGCCAAGAATCCGGAGGAAAGATTCGCCAGCGCGGATGAAGTCAACATGGCTCTGAGCTTGGGTCAGGTCAACGACTTGTGGCCAAGCCGCGAAAGCGAACCCTCTGCAGAGTCCCCGGTGTCCTTGCCTCCTCCGACCAGCGCCCTTTCCAGCGGTGGCCGGTTCGAGGCCGAAAGAAGGCCGGTAAGGCGTCGAGTCTTCTACGCGGCCATCGCCATGCTTGTTTTGTTGGGCATGATCGTGCTGACCCTGGTCTTCCCGGGGGGGAAGGGATCACCAGACGAGACCCCTCCGTTGCAAAAAGACCTGGCAGACGACGTGAAAGATCCCGCGGAAGACGACGGGGTGCTACAGGCCCGCAAGGCAACCACCGAGGAGCGCGAAAATCCAGAAGCAAGCGAAGAGCACAGCAGCGAAGCGCAGCTCTTCTATGAGGCGAAGACGGCACTGGAACGGGGAGACCTCGAGGAGAGCATGGCGAAGCTGGAAGAGCTGCTCGAGAGAAACCCTTCGTTTGCTGGCGCTCCCCAGCTCCTCGCGGAAGCTCGTGAGGACGTGAGAACCGATCGGCGGGGGCTCGGCGAAGTCGGCACCGGGAAAGCAAACGGATCGCCAACTCGATGGGCCCGGCCAACCGAGCAGCAGCTTTTCGAGGACGCAACGCTAGCGCGCCAGTACGGAGACCTCCTGACGAGCAAGGCGCGGCTGGAAGAGCTCCTTCAAAGGAACCCCACGTTCTCCGGCGCTTCAGAACTACTTGCCGAGGTTGCCGACGAGATCTGGGTGCAGGAGACTCTGCCCCTCTCTTTCGGAGCCAGGCACCAACACCGATTGGGCGACTGCGCTGGCACCCTGAGCCTTTCGGCCTCGGCGATTCGCTTTCAATCCGAAGCGCACGAATGGAACTGGAACCTGGACGACATTCCGGTCATGCAGAGAACGGATGGCAAGACTCTCATTCTCGAGACATACGAAAGGGAGATTCTGGGAATGAGTAAGTCCAAACGCTACCGATTCCTTCTCGTTCAGCCTCTCGAGCTCGAGACCTGGAGCCAATACCAGAGACTAGTGAC
>DATDRI010000475.1:0-13417 GCA_035291825.1 Vicinamibacteria bacterium
GTCCCACCCTAGCCATCGGTTCAAGGCTCGATCGGCCAGATAGGCGGGAACGAGTAAGAGCCCGGGCCCCGGCGCATTGATGTAGTAGATCCCTCCGTCCGGACTTCGAAACATCGACCGGTTGGCGCGGGTGGCCACCACGTCTCCGACATAGAGCTGTCCGCGGCTGGCGGAGTCGACGACCGCTCCTCCCAGCTCGGCGGCTTCGTCCAACCACCGACGGGCGGTCTGCGGGACTCTTGAGAGGAAGCCAGCAAGGGTTGCCCGCTCGGCCGCTCCCTCCGCGTTCGCGATATCCAGGCTTCCCGAGGCGGAAAGGACCGAAGCCATACGAAGGTACTTGAACATGTTCCCCTGGCCCTCGCCGTCCTTCCATAGCCAGGACGGGGTCGCTATCGCGAAGAGGGTGAGCGCCGCGATGGCTATCATCGCCTCCCCCGCCAGGCGCCCGGGCCAGCGAGCCGAGGCGAGAAAATCAAAGACCTCACGGGGCTCGATCACGTTGCTGATGGTTAGAAGGAGCGAGAGGCCGAACGAGCTCCAAGCGAGAAGCGGCGCGAAAGAGCCTTCGTAGGCCAAGGTGAGCGCCAGATTCACGCCATAGGGAAACTGCGGCGAGATGATGAGAGAAAGGCACGCCAGGAGAGTGAGAGCCACCGGAAGGAGGAGCGGAACCATGGAGCTCCCTACCCGACCCAAGAGCTCTTCCAGGGAACGCCCGGAAAGCCAAAAAAGCAGGAGCGACAGTGCGAGCCACAAGGAGAGCCCGAAGCCCATCAGGGTCAAGACCTCCCCTGCCGCTTCTCCGAGACGCAGATTCCTGGCCATGGCGGTGATCAGAGACTCCCCGGTCTGCTGCCGAAGGAACACGCGAACGAAGGCGTCGACGTGGCGGGAGAGGCCGAGGGCAGCGAAGAGGAACGCGGTGCCCAAGGAGGCGCGAAGATAGGAGCTCATACTGGGACCAGCCGAAGACGGTGATTATACCCCGCATCAAAAATGTCTGTCTCGAGAGCGCGGGCATATAATAATGTCACTCGATAAATGGTCGATCTGCCTTTCTACCACCGCGGCCTGCGTTTCGAGTGTCAGCAGTGTCACAACTGCTGTCGGGGAGCCCAGGCGGGGGGCGTCTACCCCAGCCGCCCGGAGACCCAGCGCATCGCGGACTGGCTCAAGATTTCACTCCACGCCTTCAGAAGTCGCTATATGGTCCGAGAGCTGGACGGGGCGCCGAGTCTTCGCATCCGTGCCAACGGAGACTGCATCTTCTGGGATGAGGGCTGCACCATCTACCCGGTCCGTCCCCGCCAGTGCCGCACGTTCCCCTTCTGGCCGGAGAATCTCGAGTCGCTCCCGACCTGGGAGAGCGTCCGGCAAACCTGCCACGGGGCCGGCAGGGGGAAGCTCTATCGCCTGGAAGACATCCGCTCGATACTGCACGGGCGTGCTACTTAACGAAGCGTCTCGAGCCTCACCGGTTCGCTCAGGTCGTAAATCACGGGATAAAGGAGATCTTTGCGTCGATAGGTGACTCCTTGTGCATCGAGGCGCTGGCCGATGCGCCGGGCCAGCCGGAAACTGCGGGGGATGAGGGCAATCCTCTCCGCCTTCGCGATCTCGTCCCGATAGGGTAGATAGCGCTCCGTCTGCTCGGGCCCGAGCTGGGCAGTGAGGAGCAGCCTGCCGTGAGACAGAAAGTTGTACTTGTAAGAGATGTAGAAATCCGTGTAGGCATAACGCACTCCCAGCTCCTCGAGATCTTGCACGAACTGCCGATTCAGCGCGTCACTCTCCATGGCCTGCCAGCCGTAGAGCCCGCTCCCGTAGAGGTTGAGGGCCAAAATCGCGGCGGCGACCAGCCGGGCGGCGAGCCGCCAACGCCCCGCCAACCAGGCGAGAGTGGAAGCGAGGAAGATAGGGATGACCGAGAAGAGGAAGATCAGGTAGCGAGGCTCCTCGGTGAGCCAGCCGAATGTGCTCTGCGCGAAAACGGCGACGACCAGAAGCGCGAAGAGGATGGCGAGGGCCGCCGGAGTGAGCCGTCCGCGGAAGAGCTCTCGCAAGCTAGCGCGCTCCCGGACGGCGAAGGCGATGCCAGCGGCGGGAAAGATCAACACCAGGACGATACGCAGGGGCGACGCGGGCTCGGCGGGAAGCTCCATGGGCCACCAGCCGGCGAGCACCGGAAGAGAGTCGACCATCATGCCCTGAAGCTGAGTGAGGGTTCTGGTCACTCGCTCGGCGAGCGATGACGGATCCTGAGTCCACCACCGGTAACTTTGCCCCTGGCGTGTGAGATTCCAGAGAAACAGAGGGAGACTCCCCAGCCAGAAGCCGCCCAAGAAGACCGCCACACGGCCGAAGACTCGGCGACTCCAGTCGGCGGCCAACAAGGCCAAGACGGCGGTCAACAAGTAGTAGGTCGACAGGATGTGCGCCCAGAAAGCCAAGCCGCCGAGAACACCCATCCAGAAGGCGCGCCGCATCCTTCCCTCGCTCTCCCTGAGCAAGCGAGCGCCCAACGCCAGACTGGCGGTGCCGAAGGCCAGCACCTCGATGTAGCTGCCATCGCCCTTCACTCCCCAAGCGGTCAAGAACCCGGGGGCGAAAACGGCGTAGCCGCCGGCGAGAACGGCTTCGGGGCGTGTCAGGATCGTTCGAGCCAGCGCATAGAGCCCAACCACGAAGCCGCCATACAAGAGTACGCTGGCCGCCACGAAGCTCCTGACCGGCTCGCCACTCCCTGCGGCGAGCAGTGCGCTGAGATGAGCCTTGAGACTTCCGTCGTACGATTCTCCGTACGCGAACACCGGGTGGTGGCCTCCCTCCGCGATGTGAAGAGACATCACGCCATGGATGGCGGCATCCGAGCTGGGTATCCCGTAGGCAAAGGCGACGAGGGGTGAGCGAGTTATCAGGGTGAGGACGAAGAAGAGAAGTGCCAGGCGGTTGTCCAGCCTCTCCTCGAAGAGCCGCAGCGATCCATCGAGGAACAAGACGACGCCCAGCGAAGCGACGAAAAGCCCACCGGGTAGGATCGCCGGGAAGAACGGAAGATGGGTCTTGACCCCCGTGTCGAACCAGGCTACGCAGAAGGCTACCCAGGAGAGGATGGCGACCAGGGAGCTCCCTCCCACTGAGGCTCGGTATCCGCTCATGAATCGCCGTCCATTTTCCATCGCCTCATCATTATTATCTAATGGCGAGCGAGTCTTGATCCCATGAAGATCGTGCTCTTGCTCAACCGAACAGCGGGAGGGGGGCGAGCCGCCCACCAGGCGCGTCGTGCCGCCCAGATTCTAGGAGAAGCGGGGGCCGAGGTCTCTCTCGTCGAGACCCGCTCCATGGAGCACACCGCCCAGGAAGCGCAGAGGGCGACCGTGGATCCTCCCGATGTCCTAGCGGTGGTGGGGGGAGACGGCACCCTCCACGCCGCGGTGAACGGCCTCCTCCGCGCTCCCAGCGCGGCGCGCCCCCCCATGGGAGTCATCCCCTGTGGACGAGGTAACGACTTCGCACGCACTATCGGCATCGCGGATCTCGACGCCGCCTGCGCTGCCCTGCTGGGAGGAGCAAGGCGGCGGGTTGACTTGGGTCGAACGGATGCGGGGTTCTTTCTCGGCGTGGCGGGAGCGGGGTTCGACTCCCAGGTGGCTCGACGCGCACAGGGTGGAACCCGACTGCTCTCCGGCGCGGCCGCCTACGTTTACTCCGTGGTTCGAACGCTGGCTGCCTTCGAGCCTGTCATGGCAAGGGTCCGACACGACAGTGGCGATTACCAAGGTTTGATCACGTTCGCCGCGGTCGGAAACACTGGATGCTACGGCGGCGGGATGCGCATTGCCCCACTCGCCTCCCTCGAAGATGGCCTGCTCGATCTCTGCCTGGTGAAGGCCGTGTCACGCGCCACCCTGCTGCGAATGCTTCCCCGGGTCTTCGGTGGAGACCATCTCGATCATCCACAGGTCTTCTATACCAAGACCAAATGGGTGGACATCGAGTCCAACGAGCCGATGGAAGTCTTCGCCGACGGAGAGTTCCTGCAGACGGTTCCTGTCCACATCGAGGTCCTGCCGGCGGCGCTCGAGATCGTCAGCCCGGCTTAGCAGGGTGCTCAAAAATTCATCCGCACCCTGCGCGGTCGCGGCATTGAAGCGAGGAAGAAGGACGCTCAGCTCGGGTTCCATATTCGGTCGGTGATATCATGGCCGCCATGAAGGAGGTCCGCTTCATCCAGGCCGACGTCTTCACTGATCGCGCCTTTTCCGGAAACCCGCTCGCCATCATTCCCGAGGACGTCGGCCTGACTACCGAGGAGATGCAGGCCATCGCCCGGGAGATGAACCTTTCCGAAACGACCTTCGTTCTACCCGCGGACGATCCTTCCGCAGCGTTTCGCCTTCGCATCTTCACTCCCACCGCCGAGCTACCTCTGGCGGGACACCCGGTGGTGGGAGCTTGTTTCGTTCTGGCGCAACGAGGTCGGCTGAAGCTCGAGGAAGGAGCGAACCGGATTTTTCAGCAGTGTGGCGCGGGCGTTCTACCGGTGGATATCCACGTCCGCAAAGGGGAGATCGTACGCGTCTACATGACCCAGGCGCGACCTCAGTTCCTCAAGAGCACCATGAACCGTGCGCTCTTGGCTCCCGCGGTAGGACTCGAAGAGGATCGGCTCCTCCCCGACGGCCTCCCCGCCCAAGTCGTCTCCACCGCCATCCCGCAACTGATGGTTCCGGCCCAGGGCCTCAAGGACCTCGAGCAGATCCAGCCCGACTTCGGAGCGATGCGCAAGGTCTTCCAGGCCCTCGACACCAACTGTCTCATGATCTTCACCCGCCAGACCATCCACGCCAACTCAACCGTCCACGCCCGCATGTTCGCGCCGTTTCTGGGTGTGCCTGAGGATCCTGCCACCGGAAGCGCATCGGGAGCGCTGGGGGCCTATCTCGTCCGCCACGGAGTCATGGAAGCGCGTCCCACCGCGCATCTCATCGTGGAGCAAGGGTATGAAATGGGACGCCCCAGTACTATTTACGTGGAAGTCGACGGGGGAGCTGATGGTCCCACCCAGGTGCGGGTGGGAGGCCAGGCGGTGGAAGTGGGGGAAGGCATCCTGAAGTTCTAGGTCCCTCTGACGAAGAGCTCATTTGCGAAGTGGCTTCTAATCATCTAATCTGGGCGCACAGGGGGGAGCTGACTCCTTGTCTATATCGGTACGCTCGGGCCGCCGATCGAGCCTTCACGAGGGTTTAAGAAGCAAGCCCCTATGGAGCAAAAATCACTCACGCCTCCCACCTTCGGCTCTGAGGACTCCGGGGCAGAAGGAAGGCCCTGGGTCAGGTCTCACTCCTGGCTCATTCCCGGTGCGCTCTTAGTCCTCTGCCTGGTCACGGCGGCCGCCTTCTTTCTCGCCGCCAAGCATCGGTCCACGACCCCCACCGCCTCCGCCCAGCCGGCACAGCCGGTTCCAGGAGGGGTTTTCCGGTTTCCAATCTGGGAAAGACCGATTCAGACGCTCGATCCTGCCCGAGCCACCAGCGCGAGTGAGATCATGCTCATCCAGCAAATCTATGAGGGACTGACCGCCTTCGACCAGTATCTGAACATCGTCCCCGCCTTGGCCCGATACTGGGAGATTTCCTCCGATGGCAAGACCTATACGTTCGAGCTCCGTCCCAACGCGCGTTTCCACAATGGAGAGCCGGTGACCGCGGAGGATTGCGTTTACTCCTTCCAACGTTTGCTCACCCCGGGCTTGAACGAGACCAACTACCACTACTTCACGCGCATCGTGGGCGCCGAGGAGTTTCGGGCGGGCAGGGCCGCGACGGTAGCAGGACTCGAAGCGATTGATGAGCGCACATTTCAGATTCGTTTCACCACGCCTTTCGTCCCCGCCTTATCCGTTCTCAGCATGTATAGCTCCAAGATCCTGCCGAAGAAAGAACTGCTGGCGAAGGGGGACGATTTCTTCCAGGCTCCGATTGGCACCGGGCCATTCCAATTCTCGCATTGGATAGGCGAAGAAGAAGACCCGGCGATACCGTTTTTCCAGGGAGTCCCGCAGGGGATCCGTCTGGACGCCAACGCGCATTATTTCGAGGGACGTCCGAAACTGGACGCCGTGATCTTCCGCGCCATCTGGAACGCGCCCAAGGCCAAGGAAGAGAAACCTCTCAATGAGTTGGTGGATTGCATCGAGGCTCCCATCGATGAGTACTACGATTGGGTGCGCGTGGAGACCGACAAACTGTTAGCGCTGAATTACTACATTCTGCCCAGCAGAGTGCCGCCCTACAACGATGCGCGGGTGCGGCGCGCCATCAACTTCGCACTAGACAAGCGGAGCCTCCTCGATGCCAGTCGATTCACCGCCGGCACACCGGCCGCCACCGGTATCGTGCCTCCCGGAATCCCTGGCTTCTTCCCCATGGGAGCCGCCTACGGGCACAATATGGAGAAATCGGTACGCCTTTTGGCCGAGGCTGGCTATCCTGAGGGACAGGGTCTCCCCCCCCTGGAAGTCATCGTTTTCGGAAGAGACCCGCTCTCCGAGGCCCGCCAGAATTGCGTTGCGGCCTGTATGTCCCGGATCGGCGTCGACGTCAAGCCGTTCAACGTCAAGCGGGTGCTCGCCCTGGATGACGCTGCCATTCGCGACCGTCCGGTTCTCCTTTACAACGGGTGGGTGGCCGACTTCCCCGACCCCGACAACTTCTTGCGGGTGCTCTTTCACTCGACTTCCCCGATGAACCGCTCCGGCTACAGTAATCCGGAGGTCGACCGGCTGCTCGATCTCGCTTGGTCGGAGACCAGCTACAAGGAGCGGAACGACATCTACCGTCGCATCGAAAAGATGATCCTCCATGACTCCCCCATCGTTCCCCTCGACTACGACCGTTCCCGCTTCCTGGTGCGACCCAACGTGCGAGGCTTCTCCCTATCCCCCATGGGCTACCCCTACATCAAGATGAACAAGATCTGGCTCGAAGAGCCCAAGCCGGAGACTCCCGAATCCAAGGACCTCTAACTCCCATGTTCGATCTCCGTCCGTTCAGTTTGCGGACTCGCTTCATGCTGAGCTCTACCGCGCTCATCACGCTCCTCATGATGATCGTTGTTTTCTTCGTAGAGCGCCGGCAGACGGCGGTGCTCCTCCAGCAGGCCCGCCAGCACGGCGCCGCCTTGGCCAAGGCGGTGGCCGACCTCTCAGTGACCCCTCTGCTCTACTACGACACGGTGGCTCTGCAACAGAACATGGAGAAGGCCGCGGAGGACCCCGACGTCCTCTACGCCATCATCTTCAGCCGCAACGCCAAGGCCCTGGCATCCAACCAAGAGGCGCGCCATCGTTTTCCCGACGAGCTCTTCGAAATGGGGGCGGAGTTGGGCAGCTTGGAGGACGGCCGTGTCCTGATGGGGACGCTCCGCTTCGAGCTGGAGTCGCCGGAGCAGAACGACGTCGAGGTCCTGGAGATCGTCGCACCGATTCTGGCCGGTGAGAACGAGCTGTGGGGCGCGGTCAAGCTCGGACTCTCCCTGGAGCAGCTCAACGCGGAAATCCACCGTACCCGAATCGGTCTGGTCAGCCTGGGCTTCTTGGGTCTGGCCTTGGGTACGCTGGGGGCGATGTTCTTGGCCAAACGTATCAGTAGCCCGCTGGAGACGCTGGTGGAGGGAACCATCAAGGTCGCCCAGGGCGATCTGCAGCACCGCATTCCCATTGCACAGGGAGACGAGATCGGCGAGCTGGCCGCGAATTTCAATCAGATGACGGCTCAGATCCTGGAAGACCGGCGTGAGATCGAGCGGACGTCCCGGCGACTCATCGAGGTGGAGAAACTGGCCACCATAGGACGGCTGGCGGCGGCCATGGCTCACGAGATCCGGAATCCCCTGACCGCCATCAAGCTCAACATCCAGAAGGTTGGAAAGAGCCCGTCGCTCCCCGACCAGGAGCGGGAGCAACTAGGCATCGCGGAGAGCGGCATCCGGCAGGTGGAGCGAATCGTCAAGGAGCTACTCGATTACGCCCGAGCGCCCAAGCTCACCAAGAGTTTTTTCTCATTGGAGGCACTCTTGGAGGACGCCTTGCGGTTCGTCCGAGACCTGCTGGAAGAGAAAAAGGTCCAAATCGTTCGAGACTATGCGACCGAGCTTCCACCCATCCTGGTGGATGGTGACAAGCTCCGCCAAGCCTTTCTGAACATCTTGCTCAACTCCGGGGAGGCGGTGGCGACGAACGGCACCGTGGTGGTACGGACGTTCTCCATGGAGAACAATCGAAAGAAACAAGCGGTGATTCAGATCGAGGACGACGGAGCAGGTATCGACGAAAAGGAGTTGAGCTCCATTTTTGAGCCCTTCTTCACCACCAAGAGCCTCGGTACCGGCCTCGGCCTCACCAACGCCCGCAAGGTGATCGAGCTCCACGACGGCACGGTGGAGGCGAAGAGCACCGTCTCGGTGGGAACCACCATCACCATCCATCTCACCTACACGGAGGTTCAGCCGGAGAGCGAGTCGACCGAGGCGCGAAAAGAGCCCCATGAAGTCTATCCTAGCCATTGACGACGACCGCCTGATTCGGCAAACGTTCCAGTGTCAACTTGCCGGGGAAGGGTTCGAGGTCCACGTCGCTGCCGACGGCAACGAGGGCGTACAACGCTTCAAGGAATTGGAGCCCGATCTGGTCATACTCGATATTCACCTTCCCGGCCTCGACGGTCTGGGCGTTCTGAAGGAGATCAAGGCGGTCGCTCCCAAGGCCTACGTCATCATGATCACCGCCTTCGACGACATGCGCACCACGGTCGAGGCGGTGAAGCTCGGCGCCTTCGAGTACATTTGCAAGCCCATCGACTACGACGAGCTGATTCTGAGCATTCGCAAGGCGATGCGGATGCAGGAAATGGATGCCAAGCTCGACTACTTGGTCACCGAGGCGTCTCGCGAGTGGAGCATCGACAACATCATTGGCCGCACCACCCAGATGCGCGAGGTCTTCAAGACCATCGGAATGGTGTCCCGAAGCAAGACCACCGTCCTCATTCGCGGCGAGTCGGGAACCGGAAAAGAGCTGGTGGCACGCGCCATCCACTATAACGCCGACAACCGGCCCGAGCCCTTCGTGGCCCTGAACTGCACGGCGCTGGCGGAGGGATTACTGGAGAGCGAGCTGTTCGGTCACGTGCGGGGGGCGTTTACCGGAGCGGTGCGTGATAGTCGCGGAAAAATCGAGATCGCCGGCAACGGCTCCTTGTTCCTCGATGAGATCGGCGATATCTCGCCCAACCTCCAAGCCAAGCTGCTCCGGGTGGTGGAGAACCGGGAGTACTCCCGGGTGGGAGCGGAGAAAACGCAGCGAACCGAGGCGCGCATCATCGGCGCCACCAATCGCAATCTCGAGGACCTCGTCCACCGCGGGTTGTTCCGGGAGGATCTCTACTACCGACTCAAGGTGGTGGAAGTGACTCTTCCTCCTTTGCGAGAAAGGCGAGAGGACATTCCACTCCTCGTCGCCTACCTATTGGAAAAGATCAACCGCCAGCTTCATACCAACGTGCGCAAGGTGCCCGATAACGTGATGCAGCTTCTGATGAACTACGAATGGAAAGGGAACGTCCGCGAACTGGAAAACGCGCTGACCCGGGGCGTGACCTTGTCTCGCGGGGACGTACTCCTCGGCGAGCATCTTCCGCTGGCGGGTGCCAATCCCTCACAGCTAGCCCAGGAGCTGCTGTCACTCAAGGACATGGAGAAGCAATACATCGACCACGTGCTGCGCTTCACGCGTTGGAACAAGTCGCGGGCCAGCGACATCTTGGGGATCACCCGCCCCACCCTGGACAAGAAAATCCGGGACTACGATCTGGTGGATCCCAGAAAATCCCAAGAGGCTGTCTCCGAGAGATCCTAGGGCCCGTTCAGCTACTTCTTCACCCCCAGCATCACACCGTCCCGGATGGTCAGCAGGGCGTGGTCCACCCGGTCATCTCCACGGACGCGCTCGTTGAAAGCGACGATGGCGCGTGTTGCCTCGTCCTCAGGGTTCAGCACCCGACCACTCCACAGAACGTTGTCCACCGCCATGACGCCCGCCGGTCGGAGCCTCTCCAGGCAGAGCTCGTAGTAGGCTGGGTAGTTTTCCTTGTCCGCATCGATGAAAGCGAAATCGAAGGGCCCCTTCAGGTTGCGGAGCGTCTCCAGCGCCGGACCCATGCGCACGTCGATCTTGTGCCCGTGCGGGCTCTCGGCGAAGTAGCGGCGGGCCACTGCCGCAGCCTTCGAGTTCACTTCACAGGTAATGAGCCGACCGTCCTCGGGAAGCGCCGACGCCATCATCAGCGCGCTGTAGCCGGTGAACATCCCCAGTTCCAGGACGCGTCGTGCCTCGACCGCCCGCACCATCAGGCGGAGGAAGTTTCCCTCCAGCCTTCCGGTGAGCATCTGCGGGAGCTCCATCGTCTCGTGCGTCTCCCGCGCCAGGCGTGCCAGCAACTCCGGCTCTTCGCTGGTGTGGTCGGTGGCGTAGGCTTCGATCCTCTCGTCTACTAAAGCAATCATGGTGGCCCTCCTCGAGCCTGGAGCGACTCCTACCCCCTGCTAACCCACGATCTGAATCAGGTAATCTCGGCTTCGAGGCCGCGTGTCGAAATCAATGAGCACGATCTGTTGCCAGGTGCCCAGCGCGAGTTGATGGTCGTTGAAGGGCACGGTGAGCGAGGGACCGAGAAGGGAAGCACGAACGTGGCTGTGGCCGTTGTCGTCTCCCCAGCGCTCCCGATGTCGGTAGTCGAGCTCTCGCGGTATGAGGCGGTTGAACGCCGTGTCCAGATCCTCGACCAGGCCCGGCTCGAACTCGACGGTGGTGACCCCGGCGGTAGACCCGGTCACGAAGACTGTGGCGATGCCGGACTCGATCCCCGCCCGGGCGACCGAATCGGCGACGTCGGCGGTAATGTCGACGACGTGGTTATTACCTCGACTCCGGACCGACTTTCTCACGCTCACCACTGCCATCGCTCACTCCGTGGGCGGTGCATGGTAACACCAACCCCCGAGCGAGTTCATCCTTGACTTGCGCCTCCCGAGATCATTACCTTTGAGCCGTTCGCGCGCCCACCAACTCAGATAGGGCTTCATGGACGATCGAGAGACCCTCGAGCTCGCACGCAACTTGGTGCGCATCAATTCCGTCAACCCCAAGCTGGTTTCCGGTGCCCCCGGTGAGGAACAGATCGCCCTCTTCATTCAAAGCTTCCTCGACCGCCACGGGGTGGCGTCCGAGATGGTCGAAGCCGAGCCGGGTAGACCCAACGTGGTGGCCCGCCTACCCGGCGCCGAGGATGGACCCAGCCTCCTCCTGTGCTGCCACATGGATACGGTGAGCGCCGAGAGTATGGCCGAGCCTTTCGAGGCGCGCGTGGAGAACGGTAGGCTCTATGGGCGGGGCGCGCACGACGTCAAGGGCGGACTGGCCGCCATGCTCGCGGCGACGGTCATCCTCTCCAAGGACCCTCAGCAGGGAGGGGAAATCGTGGCAGCCGCGGTGGTGGACGAGGAGTACCTGTCCTCGGGGACCGAGGCCCTGGTGGGGAGCGTCCAGGCCGACGCGGCGGTCGTTTTCGAGCCTTCCGACCTCAAGATCCTGGTCGCGCACAAAGGCTTCGCCTGGTTCCGCATCGATACGCGCGGCGTGGCCGCTCATGGTAGCCGTCCCGCCGAGGGCGTGGACGCGATCGCTCACATGGGACGCGTGTTGGTGGCTCTGGAAGCGCTCGACCACAAGCTGCGCTCGGTCCCCCCTCACCCCCGTCTCGGCACGCCTTCCGTCCATGCTTCATTGATCGAAGGAGGAAGAGAGCTCTCGAGCTATCCCGACCGATGCCGTCTTCAGATCGAACGTCGCACCATCCCGGGTGAGCTGGAGTCGGAAATCAGTTCGGAGCTGAACGAGCTACTGCGCCGGCTGAGCGAGGAGGACCCCCGCTTCCAGGCAGAGTATGAGCTACGGTTTGCTCGCCAGCCCTACGAGCTCTCGACATCCCATGCATTGCCGCAGGCGATGGCACGCGCTGTCGAACGCGCAACCCGCCGAAGCGTCGAGTTCGGCGGGCTCACCGCCTGGACCGATTCCGCCCTCTTGGCCGCGGCGGCGATTCCCAGCGTGATTTTCGGCCCGGGCGGCGCTGGTCTCCATGGCCTGGACGAGTATTGTCACGTGCAGGACATCTTCGATTGCCGGGACGTCCTGGTGGAGCTTGCCCGGGAGTACTGTCGGCGCGGGCACTGACCGCCGCAACTCTTCCCAGATGTCTCTAACCATAGCGGGTCGGTGAACATCGAGCTTCCTGGTTGAGCCTTGCAGAAACGACCCCGGCGAGTCGCGGTTCGTGACCGGCTGGTGCTCACCTGCGAGCATGGGGGAAACCGGATCCCACGCGAGTACTCGGCGCTGTTCCGCGGGGCAAAGCGGGTCTTGAACTCCCATCGGGGCTGGGATCCGGGAGCCCTCGACGTGGCCGCGTCTTACCACCTGGCTCCGTCGGCGCTTCTCGGAACGCAACTATATGGGGGTAGAACGGGAGCTCAACCAGGCTCTACTCGCGAGCTCGAGGCGGGGTCACGTCAAACGCCTTATCGCCCAGAGTCTCGGAACACTGTTCCGAGGGTGATTCGACTTAGCCGCGCCTCGTTGGACACGACTTCGCCAACGGCCGGTCTCGGCTCCTTCGTCAGACGCTGTAGACAATCCCGGTCTCCTGGGAGGATACCGTGGTGCCGGCGTGCCCGGCGATGATTTTGCTTAGATCCACTAGAGCACCGATCGCCGCCGGCTTGCCGGTCGCCGAAGCGAACCGGCACGCCGCCTTAACCTTCGGCCCCATCGAACCGGCAGCAAACTCCATTCGGGATAGTGCGGCGGGCGAGGCGCGCCGGATTGCGTTCTGGGTGGGCTTGCCCCAGTCGACGTAGACCGCCTGGACGTCGGTGAGCATCACAAACAGATCGGCCTCCAGCTCGCGGGCGAGTAGCTCCGATGCGAGGTCCTTGTCAATTACGCACTCGACCCCCGCCAGGGTAGAGGGGGCGCCCGGCTGGTACATGGTCGGGATGCCCCCGCCCCCGGCGGCGATGATGATGGTGTCGTGCTCGAGCAACCACCTGATGGGGCGTAGCTCGAAGATGCGCTGGGGTTCAGGCGAGGGCACCACCCTTCGCCACTTGTCGCCGTCCTGTTTGAAGACCCAGCCCTTCTCGGCAGCGATGCGATCGGCCTCCTCCTTGTCGTACACCGGGCCAATAAACTTGGTCGGATTCCTGAACGCCGGATCGCGCGGATCGACCTCGATCATGGTCAGCAGCGTGGCGAAGGGCCGCTCGAACGGCAGCAAGTTTCCGAGCTCCTGCT
>DATDRI010000476.1:0-9003 GCA_035291825.1 Vicinamibacteria bacterium
GGCCCAGTCCGCCGCGGCGGCGTAGCCGGGAGAGAAGCTCAGCCTCGGTCCATGGACGTCGGTCAAGTAAAAGAGGTTGTCCATAACCTGGGATCGCTGGAACGCCTCTTCCTTGATCCGGTGAATGACGGAGAGATCCACATTCTCTTGGGCCTCGAGAAGGCTCGCGGGGACGAAGAGGAGGGAGAGGAGGAAAAACCGGCTACGCATTGTCCGCTACTCCTTGGCTTCGGAACGTTCGGTGCCGGCCAAAGGATAGGTAAAGTCGGCCTCGTCCGGCAACCTGTGGGGACCGTGATCCACCAGAACTGCCGAGAAGTCACCCACGCCATAGGATCTTCCTGCGCCAGCGTGACCTCTGCCCTGAGACATTACCGCAAGCGGCTGGCTCCGAAAGGGCCGGAAGGTGTACGCTCCTGCCAGTATCGGGAGTCCAGGGGAAATCCTGCACGTTGCGGTCCGCCTGGAGAGAGGAGTGAGCTCATGTCGCGAATGATCGGGCAATCGGTGGCTTCGCTCGTGTTCGTCGTCGGGTTGGTATGGGTGGCAAGTGTATCGGGCCAGTCCGGCGGGATGCCCAGCACCCAGAATGGCGAGTGGCCGCACTACAACGCGGATCTGAAAGGGACCAGGTACTCTCCCTTGGATCAGATCGACGCGTCCAACTTCAACGAGCTGGAGGTCGCCTGGCGTTTCAAGACCGACAACCTGGGCCCCCATCCCGAGTTCAAGTTGGAGGGGACGCCGCTCATGATCAAGGGCGTGCTCTACACGACCGCCGGCACGCGGCGATCGGTCGTCGCGCTCGACGCGAAAACCGGGGAGCTGATCTGGACGCACAGCCTTCGCGAAGGCAAGCGCGCCGCGGTCGCCCCCCGGCAGCTCTCGGGCCGCGGGCTGGCGTACTGGACCGACGGCAAGGGTGACGACCGCATTCTGTACGTCACGACGGGCTATCGCCTGGTGGCGCTCGAAGCCAGGACCGGCGCCGTGATCGGCTCGTTCGGCGAGGAAGGGATAGTGGACCTCAAGGTCGGCGCGGTGAAGGGCGCCGGTCAGCCGATCGATTTGGAGACCGGTGAGATCGGCATCCATTCGACACCCGTCGTGGTCGGGGACGTGGCGATCATCGGCTCGGCCATGAGGGAAGGCGCGACGGTCTCGACCCACAACAACACCAAAGGACTGGTGCGTGCCTTCGACGTGCGGAGCGGCAAGCTCCTCTGGACCTTCCATACCATCCCGCGGCCCGGCGAGTTTGGCAACGAAACGTGGGAGAACGATTCGTGGGCCATCAACGGCAACGTGGGTGTCTGGACCCAGATCAGCGTGGACGAGGAGCTGGGAATGGTCTACCTGCCGGTGGAGACCCCCTCCTCGGACTACTACGGCGGGCACCGGCCGGGGGACAACTTATTTGCCGAGAGCCTGGTCGCGGTCGATCTGAAAACCGGGCAGCGGAAGTGGCATTTCCAGCTGGTGCACCACCCCATCTGGAACTTCGACAATTCCTCCGCGCCGATCCTGGCGGACATCAACGTCGACGGCCGGGCCATCAAGGCCGTGGCGCTGCCGAGCAAGCAGGCCTGGCTCTACGTCTTCGATCGCGTGACCGGCCAGCCGGTGTGGCCGATCGAAGAGAGACCCGTGCCGCAGTCCGACGTGCCGGGCGAGAAGACCTCGCCGACGCAGCCGCACCCGACCAAGCCTCCCGCCTATGCCAGGAACTTCCTCAACACGCCAGACGACTTGATCGACTTCACGCCCGAGCTGCGGGCCCAGGCGCTCGAGACTTTGAAGCGGTACAAGTGGGCGCCCACGCCCTTCGCCCCGGCGATTCTGGGCCACGTCGACGGCTTGCTCGGCGCGATTACCGGTGGAACCGCGACCAACTGGCCCGGCGGGGGATACGATCCCGAGACGCACGTGGTCTATGCGCCGGCGGGAAACACCCCCGGCGAGAGGTCGATCACCGCGCCGCCCGCGGGGTTCTCGGATATCACCTACGTTTCGGGAGTCGGCGGGCGACCCTTCCGGCAAGTATGGGGCCCGGGTGACTGCTGCGCCGCCGATTCGGGGCGTCGAACCCGCGAAGAACTTCCCCAACCCGCGACGCCGCCGGCAGCGAGTCGGCCCGCCGGCACCGCGCCCCCTGCCCCTGCCGGCGAAGGCTTCGGTCTGACTATCCAGGGACTCCCCATCGTCAAACCGCCGTATGGCATGCTCTCGGCGATCCAACTCGACCGGGGAGAGATCCTCTGGCAAGCACCGCACGGCGACACGCCGGATAACGTCCGCAACCACGCGGCGCTCAAGGGTATGGACATTCCGAAGACCGGCCAGGCCGGCGCCTCGGGCGTCGGCTTGATGGTCACCAAGACACTGGTCATCATGGGCGACCCGCAGGTCACGACGACGAAGGAGCATCCGCGCGGCGCGATGCTTCGGGCCTACGACAAGGCGACGGGCAAGGAGGTCGGGGCGGTGTGGATGCCGGCTCCCCAGACCGGATCGCCGATGACCTACATGGTGGACGGAACGCAGTACGTCGTTGTAGCGGTCGGCGGCGGCAACTACTCGGGAGAGTATATCGGGTTCAGCTTGCCCAAGAGCGAAAGGCGACCGCTTACGGGCGAGGTGAAATGAAGGTCAAGCTTGCGCTTGTCGTAACGGCTGGGATAGCCGCAATCGGCTTCGCGCGGCAGACGCTCCCGACTCAGGAAAGCCTGTCGGTGTGGGACGGCGTGTATACGGAAGAGCAGGCGAAGCGCGGCGGAGCCGTCTATGGGCAGGAATGCTCGAGCTGCCACGGAGAGAGCCTGATGGGTGCGGATGAGGCGACGCCGCTAGCCGGAGCTCAATTCATGTCCAATTGGGACGGCCTGACGGTCGGCGACTTGTTCGAAAGAGTTCGTATCTCGATGCCGCAGGGCGACCCGGGGAAGCTGGACCGCCAGCAAACCGCCGACGTTCTCGCTTACGTGCTGCAGGTCAACAGTTTCCCGGTCGGCGAAACGGAGCTCGTGCGCCGGACGGAGGTTCTGAAGCAGATCCGGATCGAAGCAATAAAGCCCGGGCCGGGTGATTACCAGCGCTGAGCCGGCGAGCTCGCGCAATTCTCGAGGAGAGGGCGATGCCGAATATTCTTGCATTGTGGTTGACGTTTTCACAGGCGGGCGCGAACCCCATTCCAGCCACGGATGTGCCCGCCGCCGACATTCAGGCCACGCTGAAGGAAGCGATCGCAAGGAAGATCGTCGATACGCCGATTCGCACCGTGGACGCCGGAGGGCACAACGTGGGCATCGGTTTGGTCCATCGGCCCAAGGGGACGAACCTCGTCGGGGGCGCCTCGCACGACGTAGTGACGGAGGTCTACCACGTGCTCGAGGGCGCCGGGACGCTGGTGACCGGGGGAGCGCTCGTCGCTCCGGAGAGACGTGACGAGAAGGCCTCGACCGTGGTCACGATAAACGGCCCGGGGATCAGTGGCAAAGGAATCGAGGGCGGTGTGCGCCGCCGGATCGCCAAGGGCGACGTGGTCATCATTCCTGCGGGCACGCCGCACTGGTTTCCCGAGGTCCAGGAAGATATTACCTACATCGTCGTACGGGTCGATCCGAACCGCGTCGTGACCCTCAAGTGACCCCGAGATGTGGTAGCCGCTCCCCCGTACTATCTCCAAGGGTCGGATTACTCCTCGAAGATGCGGACTGTCAGCGAACCCTCGTTATCTCCATAGCAAGGTGCGCAGTCGTTCAAGTGAAACGAAAAGGCCGCGTCATTTCCGGCCACGATGATCGAGTACGCGTGATCGTCACGAAAAGTGCCCCAATCCACATTCTCTCCGTCGAGGTAGACCGAGATATCGAACCCGAACCAGTCGTCGAAATAGTTCAATCCGCAATCGTCGGTCAGGTGCTCGGCATCGCCGAATCGACGGTATCCGCATGCGCCACCATCCGGGCAGTTGACCGGATCGCACATTCCCCACTGATAGGTGCCCGAGACTTCGATCCGATAGGTCTTCTGGGAGGAGAACGAAAGGCTAGTCTCGACGCTCGAGCCGTCGGACGGGATGCTGAGCGTCTCCAAAGGAGCCTCTCCCTGGCCGGGACAACCGAGGAGCCCCAGAAATACGTCGGCGTTGTTCAGGATCAGCGTCGGGGCCACGTAGGGTGAGTGGATGGGGAAGAGAGTTGGATCCCCTCTCACGCGACGGGGCTTCTCGATCCCGGTGAGGATGGCGCCGACCACGGCCTGCGTTTGTCGGCCGGTCATGAGCAGAATGTGATCCAACCCATCGATACGGAGCTCGTGATCGGCAAGCTCTTCACCGGGCGGGAGCATGCCTCCCAGGAGGCCGCCGTCGTAGAAGAGCCGGGTGCTCCAAGACGGAATCAGTCCGTCTCCCTGGTCTCTCGCGTTTCCGGGGTTCGTCCTCGGGTTCGGGACTTCGCCGCCCGGATGCCAGCGCCGGTGGACGGGCGTGTAATCAGGGAATCCGGGTACGGAGCTGGGCAGAGGCGGTGGAGGACCCACGTCATAGCTGAAGAGGGTCGGCTGGTCGTCGTTGAAGAGCACGTAGATGCCGTCGAACTCCCCGGGATGGTTACCGATGAGCCGGAGGGTCTTCCGATACGCCGCGCTATTGAGCCCGAGCGTATCAAGAAGGTAGTTCTCTTCTTTGCCCCACAGGGGAGGCAAGAGGTAATTCCGCGGCTCGATCGATCCCCTTTTCCTCTTCTCGGGGATCATCTCCCGAATCGAGCCGATTCCCGGGTGATCGGGATCGAAGGGATTGGCCCGTGAGTAGTCGTAGAGAGCTTGCTCGGGACATCCGAACAAAGCGTCGACGACGGGGTCGTCACAAGGCTCGCCCTCGTCCGCGCGGTATTGGCACATGATGAGGTGCGGCCACAGAAGGCTGTCGATCGCCGGCAGGAGGAGATCTCCCAGCGGGACCTCGATGGGCACCTGATGGTCCATGTAGTCCTTCCAGGTCAGCCCGTGGAGCGTCGCGTAATCGAAGGGGAATCCTCGATGGGGGGTAGCGATGAAAACGGCTTTGTCCACGTTGTTCTGGTAGTCGAGATTTCCCCCCTGCGAGGGATCGCCGAAGTTCGCGAGACCGGCGATGTAGGTGCGCAGCACCAGGCCTCCCATGCTATGGACCACGACGTCCGTCCTGGCCTCGCAGTTGACGTAGGGGACTCCCCCGGTGCAGAGAATGCTTTCGCCGTTCGCCCCGACTCTGCTGGCGAGCATTTCCCGCAGCCAGGCCGCCGATTTCACGTTCGACTGCCGCCAATCGTAGGCCACGGGGAAGACGCTCCGGTCGATCTCGTAGCCCATCCGGAGCAAGTTGTCGATGAGGGGCTTGTAGGAGCCCACGAAAGGATCGAGATGGGGTCCGGTGCTGAAATCGGGAACATCGCCCAGGAATTGCGGCCAGCGATCGATGACGGTATTGCCCGGCGGCATCGACCCCAGAATTCCATGGAGGAACACGACCGGGTTTATCCGAGCCGGGTCGATCGTAAGGTCCTCGCTCGCGCGAAGAGATCCCCAAACCGCCTCCGCCGTGAGAGAGGCGGATCCGGAAGGTTGGATCCACACCGACCATCGCAGCGTTTTTCGCTCTCCCGCGAAAAGCGTGAGCGCGGTGGCAGCCCCCTCCCGGATGCAGCCGGTGAGGTACTCGCCATGCGTATAATCGTTCCCCGCTAGAGCCGACTCACAGTCGACCGGGACCCCGCTCCCTAGATCTTCCTCGAGGAAGTAGAACCGCGCGCCCTGGTTGGCGCGAATGCGAAGGGTGAAGGGAAAGGGACAGTCCGGGCCCCCCTGGGGACAACGAAGGGTGGCGGAGATCGTGAGCGGGTTCTCTCGGTACCAGCCGGTGTCCGCCCGCGGCTCCATGCGACGACTGGAGAGATTCAGGCGAAGACTGGGCTCCGCGATGGCCGGCCGGTCGGTGGTCACGAAGAACGATAGGAAGGTAAGAACCACGAGCGCGAGCCTTCTAAAAGAACGACACCACATTGGCTTCTCCATTCCAAGTTAACTGCGAGCTTCCTCGCTCCGGGGGGTGGGTCGAGGCCGCTTCTTACCTTAGTGGTTGGACGAGGGTCGAGGTTCCCGAGGGCCGGGGCTCGTTACAGTAAGCCGAAACCTGTCGAAATCTGCTGAAACAACTTTGGGGGGGTCGACGAGAGGCCGCGGTCGATTGTTCCGAGCCGTCGATGAGAAAAGTCTCTCGGTGAGGGAGGAGCGTCTCCAAGAAATCGTCTTAATGAATAGTCCCCTCGTAACGGAGCTCGCGAGAAAGTGTCTCGCGCATTGCTGCGGCGAGGGAGGGCTGCGCGGTTGACGGAGAAACAACGCACCTAAGCCTGCGAGAGCCAAAGCAGTGCACGGGCGTTGCTCGACCGTTCGCTGGCGGCCTGGGTCGAAAAGGGGAGGTGATGTCAGAAATTTAAGGTCCACAACCGAAAGTTAAAAAAGCTGTTGCGCGGGCCAGTGGATCGGACGCGATGAATGGCAGTCTGAGGGGAAGAACGAATCGGAACAAGGCTAGTTACGGTTTCCGTACGGTGAGCTCCACCGGATTTCAAGCCTGTGGAGAGGAAGGCTCTGGCTCAAAACGAGAGGTTTTGAGTGAAACCGGCCTCGTCTGAAGCAGGAACTGGAACGTGATCATATTCGACCATATTCTGGAGAGCGGTGGTGGCCTTGATGCTTCAGTGCCGGTTCCTTACAAGCATCCGCCTGCCTGGAGAACCACGAGCTTGTACGCTGCGGTGAATCGCCGTCGGCTCGGACGCACCGACACCTCGGGGTCGGGCTTCGCAGCGGCTGCCCCTGGCCCCGCCGGCGCCGCCGCTTTGCTGAGCTCGTCCCCTACGCTACGCTCGGTCTCGCTACGCGAGACTAAGCACATCCGTCGGATCGAGGTGCGGCTCGAGCGTCGCGAGCACCTGGAGCACAGGTTCACCCAGATCGAGGAAGGGAGGGAGAGCCTCGAGGCGGTCAAGCGGAAGAAACGGACCGCTCCCCGTAGCAGCCCGCTAACGCAGGACCGGGAATCGACGCCGCTTGCGCCGCAAGATCCGATGCCTCATCCTGAACGCCTACGGGTCCTTCATGGCGAGTCGCGACGGCAAAGCCCTGGCCGGTTTTCTCATCGTCTCCGCCCTCCTGGCGATCTTCGGGCTCGTCTATGTCTTTCTTCAGATCATCGAATTTGGCCGAGCCAATTTGGAGTCCACGGGCCCTCCTCTTCCCGACCACCTGCGCGAGATCCGGGTCGTGGAAGATCGGTTAGGGCTGACGAAGACAACGTTCCTGAGCTATCAGGCAGGCTGCACCACCATCACCGATATCGCTACCGGTGATTTTCATGAAGACCCTGGAGAGGAAGTCTTGCTCATTGACTGTCAGCAGGCTCAGGTGGTGGACGTCGCCGGGCAGCCGATGCGAAGCATCCGATTCGCAAAGCCGCTCAGGTTTCCGAAGATCCACCGAACCGGCAAGGGGTTCGACGATTGGATCGCCGTGGATGAAGGCGTCTGGGATGAGCTCAAGGCCGTGGTCGCATCGGGCGAGATTCTTTGGAGCCGGAGCGCAGCCGGTAATTACTCGGGTGTTGCCACCGGGAACCTGGATGAGGACCCTTTACCCGAGTTCGTCGTCTGGAGACATGAGCAGCCGGGGCTCGAGGTTCTCGACCACGACGGAGCGGTGCTCCGGCCGCTCGGAACCGCGGACGCCGTCAAGGCGGTGGTAATCCTGGAGGGAGTCAATCCCCAAGAGGCGAGGATCTGTTATTCGATCCTGGATCGCGAGCTGGTTTTTCTGGACGTCCATGGCAACGTCGTCTCCCGGCGAAAACCGGACGCTCCCGCGTTGAACTTCATATTCCCGTTCGAGTGGCCAGAGCTCTCCTCCCGCAAGATCTTCCTTCAGACCTTCTGGGACAGCCTGAACTTCCTCACCTTCGATGGGGAAAAGGTCGCGACGTTCCACTGCCCGTCGCTCCGCAATCAGCTCTTGTGGGTGCCGGTGCGCCTGGCCACGGTCCGCTTCCCCGAGCGAACCGGGAGCTATCTGGTCGTGGTCGACCGCCTTTATTACCATTCGAGAACCGTGCTCCAGGTCTATGAGCCATCGGGCGCCCTGGTCTACCACGAGATCCTGGAGGGCATGTACGGGGGGTTAGGCGTGATCCCGGACGAATCTGGCCGCGCGACAAGCATCCTCCTGGGAGGGAGTGCGCAGGTCTTGCGTTACAGCCTCGCATCCGGCGCCGTCAACGTACGCCGGGCTCAAAGGTTCGCCAGACCCACCACGGCGAAGTTGTAAACCATGTGCACGACGATAGGAGAGAGGAGCAAGCCCGTTTTCTCGAAGCTCAGCGCCGCCATGCAGCCCATCACGAAAACGGGTAAGACAGCGATGGGCGGATGGACGATGGCGAAGACGGCTGCGCTGCCCAGAATCGAGAGAAGCGGCCCCGTCGATCGACGAAGCCCTCGATAGACGAGTCCGCGAAAGAGGTACTCCTCGAAGATCGGCGCAGCGATGACCGCGAGCGCCAGAAACCAGCCGGAGCGTACCAGATCGAGATCGCTGAATCGAAAGGTGTCTTGCCACAAAACGCGTAGTGGCTCGAAGGTCTCGATGGCCTTGAGATAAACCCCACCGATTAGAGCCGCGATGGCCCCTCCTGCGACTCCGGTCCGGATGGAGAAGAGGAGCGGCCGGCCTTGCTCTTCTCGCCGAAGGCCGATCTGGGTGAGAAGGTCCGGAACCTTCTGTCTCCAGAACGTGTAGAGCGTAAAGAAGACCACCAGATCGCCGGCCAGCACGAAGGCCACCAGGAGAGACCATCCCGGAGAGCTCCCGGCAAAGAGCATGGCCATAGTCAGAAGGCCCTGAAGCACGAAAAAGACCAGGACGGCGATCAGGCCGTCTGCCAGGCTGATCCGGGCTGGCGGATCC
>DATDRI010000477.1:0-20136 GCA_035291825.1 Vicinamibacteria bacterium
GGGCTACGTTCTGCCATTCGTTTTGGCGGCCAGTCGGGAGACTACTCGATGCTCAGCGTGGACGGCGCCGACTTGACCAACCCCTTCTTCGCCGAGTACACGGGTTCTTCGGAGGTCAAGAACTTCACCATTTCCCAGGAAGCGATCCAGGAGTTCCAGGTCCTGACCAACGGGTTCAACGCCGAGTTCGGCCGCTCCACCGGAGGCGTCATGAATGTGGTGACCAAGTCGGGGACCAACGAGTGGCGCGGATCGGGCTTCATCTTCCTCCGGGACTCCGCACTCCAGGCCGAGGATCCCTTCGGCTTCAAATCCGAAGACTTCTCGCAGCAGCAGTTCGGGGGCAGCATCGGCGGACCGATCGCGCGGGACAAGGCGTTCTTCTTCGTTGCCGCCGACATCCAGGACCTCGACGACACCGTCTTCACCCGGTTCGCCCGTGACGTGAGTGGCGTTGCGCTCCCTCAGTTCGGCATCTCCGATCTGGCCTCGCTCGAGGGCGCCAGCCCGGAAAAGTCCGATCTCAAGACCCTCTTTGGAAGGGTCGACATCGATGTGTCTGAAAGCCATCGCCTTAGCGCGCGCGTCAACTTCAGTGAGAACAATACCAACTCCTTCACCGGCCGCGGTCAGAACGTGGTCACCGGCGCCGGTTCCGGACTTGGCGGCATAGCGAACAACTTCGAGAACTTCCGCGACACGGCCTGGTCGGCGGTGGCGAGCCTGACCAGCGTCATCGGCACCAATGCCTTCAACGAGTTCAAGTTTCACTACTCCACAGAGGACCGACCGCGGCAGGCGTTGAGCACCATCCCCGAGAGCAACATTAACGACACCGGGAACTTCGGACAGCGCTTCTTCCTCCCCATCACCGGTATCAACAACCGGTGGCAGCTCACGGACAGCTTCAGCTATCTTTTTGGTAGTCACGACGTCAAGTTCGGGGCGGACTGGAACCGGGTCGAGCTCACCGATAACAGCTTCATCGGCTTTTCGTCGGGGTTCTACTTCTTCGACACGCTCGAGCAGGTGATCGCCGGGACCCCGAACGGCGTGGCGCAGAGGTTTTTCCTCAATGGTTTTACTCCCGACACCCACGTGGCGAACGACTACTGGACGAATGAGCTGGGCCTCTTCGTTCAAGACAAGTGGCAGGTGAATCCCAACCTCACGGTCAGCTATGGCCTGAGATACGAAGGACAATGGAACGGCGATCCGTTATTCCCCATCGTGGGCGTCGATGGGGCGGTTCCGCTGTCCCGTCAGGCTCCCGGCACGGATCTGAGGCCGGTGCCGCAGACCATCGCCAGTGACACCAACAACTGGGGTCCCCGGGTGGGCGTTTCCTGGGATCCCACCCATGACGGCCGCACCGTGGTGCGAGGATCGGCGGGGCTCTACTATGGACGAACCGCCCAGATCTTCATGCCTACCGCTGGAGCGGGCTTCCAGTCGGCGCCAGCGTTCTTTTTCCCGCCGCCACTTCCCTATGGGCAGCTCCTTCCGTCCGTCATTCCTGAAGGTGAGCAGGCCCCGTTTCCGTTCAGCATCGGTTTCGTGGCCGAGGACTTCAACAATCCCCGGGTGTTGAATACCAGCATCGGTATCGAGCGGGAG
Organism: Vicinamibacteria bacterium; assembly: GCA_035291825.1. Classification (GTDB taxonomy): domain Bacteria; phylum Acidobacteriota; class Vicinamibacteria; order Marinacidobacterales; family DATDRI01; genus DATDRI01. The sequence continues at coordinate 1,618 of DATDRI010000477.1, forward strand.
GTGATACCGAACTTCTCGCTGGCCTTCGATTTCGTGTACACGCGCACCGAGAGCGCCCGGATCGGCGGGGGGAGCGCCGCCTTCAACAGCTTTGACCAGAACACTCTTGACGCCACCGGTGTTGACGAGTTCGGACGTCCCATCGGCGTAGACAGCGGCTTCACCGATTCGGATGGAGACGGGGTGATTCTCCGCCGGCCCGATCCCAATATCGCCACGGCGGACATCCTCTCCAGTCTGGGCCGAGCGCGCTACAAGGCGTTCACGGTCTCCGCTAAGAAGGCCTTTACGGAAGGGATCCAGTTCCAAACCTTCTACACCTGGTCTCGGGATGAGGGGAACGCCGACACCGAGCGGGATTCCGAAGTGTTTCTCGGTATATCGAACCCATCTCCCACCGAGCCCGCCCTGGAAGCGGATTTCGGGATCGACGAGAGAGACATCACCCACCGCTTCATATTTCAGGGCACGGCCGAGGTGGGAGCCGGATTTACGGTCAGCGGGACCGTCCAACTTCACTCTGGCCGAGCCGCTCCCGCTTACACACTCCAGGATGTCAACGGCGATGGGATAACCGGCACCGTGGGTAACAATTTCGATCATGCGGTACTGAACGGTGAGCTGCTGCCGCGCTTCCCATTCCGCCAGCCCAATTTCTACAACGTCGACCTCCGCGTCATGTGGACCGGGAACATGGGCAGCGCCGGGGACATCGACCTGCTCTTCGAACTGTTCAACTTGTTCAACAGCGAAAACCTCGAGACCCGGATCTTCCAGGTCGAGCTTCCCAACTTTTTCGAGCCCACGACTTATGCGGGGACTCCATTCACCGCCCAGATAGGGATCAAGTATCGGTTCCCAGGACGCTGAAGCGAAAACGATAACTGTTAGAATACCGGCCGGGGCCTTCTTAGGGGCCTCGGCCTTTTTGTTGGGCAAGGTTCTCCGACGTGCGATGGATTGGCGTCGCTCCGCTACTGGTGTTCTCGGCATGGATTGCCGGGCAGGAGGGAGAGTTTGAAGCCGTTCTAGGGCGGGCTCTCTCGGCCGATCGCGAGGGACGGCTCTCCGATGCATCCGCCGCCTATCGCGAGGCGGCCCGTCTCAGGCCGGAAATTCCTCACATTCACTATCAGCTCTCCTGGACTCTCCTCCGCCAGGGTATGCTCACCGAGGCTTTGGAAGCAGTGGGACGAGCTCTCGCCCTCGATCCGGAACAGGCGAGTTTCCATTTTCTCCGGGGCTCTATCTTCCGCAACCTGGACAATACCCGTCGAGCCGAGGAGGCTTTTGAGAACGCCGTCCGATTCGCACCAGGGACCGGCGAGGGCTATCTGGGGTTAGCCGATCTCTATCAGTCGAGCCAGCAGTTTGAAAAAGCGGTGCAGGCCCTGCGTTCTTATCTCGAGCTCCATCCTAGTGATATCCAGGCCCTTTACCTCCTGGGGTCGAACTTGATCTATCAAAACAAGATGGAAGAGGCCCTCGAGGTGCTGAACCAAGTGATTGGCTTGGACGCCGATCACGCCCGGGCGTGGTTTCGCAAGGCTCATGTCGAGGCCCAAAAGCCCGAGACCATGGAGGCGGCGCGGGCGAGCTACCAGAAGTCGCTAGAGCTCGATCCCGTTTATGCCTACTGCTGGTACGAGTACGGCGCGGTTCTGGGAAAACTCGGGAAGGCCGAAGAAGCGGTGCCGGCCTACCAACGAGCGCTCGAGCTCGATCCGGAGTTGGAACAAGCCGAATACGCACTAGGTACGCTCCTGGGCCGTTTGGGAAGAAATGAAGAGGCCAAGATCTACCTCGATCGCTTCAAGGCCAAGCGGGACCAGGCCACTCGTCAGAGAGAGAACAACCGCAGAGCGGTTGCCGCCTTTGGCCGGGGCAGGGAGCTCCTGGAGGCAAATCAAATCGAGAAGGCCATCGAAGCTTTCCTGGAGCTAACCGAGCTGAGCCCCCAGAGCCACCAGGGCTACGCGTTTCTCGCCAAGGCCCATGCGTCGCTCGCACAAATTCCGGTGGCGGTAGGGTACGCCCGCCGTGCCATGGAGCTTTCTCCCGGTTCTAGTGAGTATCCGTACTTGCTATCCGTCTTTCTTAGAGACCAAGGCGATCTCGGCGGCTCTCTGGAAGCCATTCGCAAGGCGATCGTCCTCGATCCACAAAACAGTCTCCTGCACAATGCGAAGGGCGCCATCCTGAGTGATGCCGGTGATTCGGTAGGTGCAGTCGCCGCTTTCGAGAGGGCGAGGGAGCTCGACCCCGGCAACCCTACCTACAGTCTGAATCTGGCCGCCGCCTACCACGAGCTAGGGGAGGCCGAAAAGAGCGCCGAAGCCATGGAACGGTATCGTAAGCAGGTGGGCGGCGAGGCCCACCCCTGAGAGACGACTCTTATGGCGGTGGCTCCAGTCGACTTCGACCGTTTCTTGATGCTGGTTCTCGCCCTCGCGTCGTTTTTTGTGCCTCGCGCCGGAGGACAAGACAGCTCTCGTTTCGAGAGCCTCGTCACCCGCGCCCTCGAGGCAGAGCGGGAAGGGCGGCTGGAAGTGGCGGCGGCTGCCTTCCGCGAGGCAGCGCTTCTGGAACCGGATGTTCCCTATGTTCACTACAGCCTCGCCTTGTTGCTCGTCCAGCAAGGGCTGCTCACGGACGCTTTGGCATCAGTGGACCGGGCCCTAGAGCTCGATCCCGACGAGGCGCCGTTTCACCTGGCACGGGGCACCATCTTTCACAGCCTGTCCAACTTCAGCGAGGCGGAAAGAGCATACCAGAGGGCCGTAGACCTGGACCCAAACTCGAGCGCCGCCTTTTTGTCGCTAGCCGAGCTCTATCTAGCGACGGATAAGCTGGAGGAATCGGCTCAAGCCTTGCGCTCGTATTTGGAGCTCCAGCCCCACGACACCCAGGCTCTTTTCTTTCTTGGGGGAGTCTTGGCCGCGCAAGCGCGCCGAGAAGAAGCCTTGCAAGTCTTCGAACAGGTGATCGAGAAAGAGCCGGATCATGCGCGCGCCTGGTTCCACAGAGGGGAGTTGGAAGCCCAACGACCGGAAACGATGGGCGGCGCCTTAGAGAGCTACCAAAGAGCCGTTGAGCTTGACCCGTCTTTCGCTCGCGCGCATTTTCGAGTTGGCAGCTTGCTGATCGAGCTGGGACGTCCCGACGAAGCGATCGCGGCGCTCGAGAAGGCAGCCGAATTGGATCCGGAACTGTCCGAAGCCACCTATGCCCTCGGTAACCAGCTCAGCCGAGCGGGCCGCAGAGAAGAAGCCCAGATCTACCTTGGACGTTTCAAAGAGCTGCAGGATCAACAGGGCGAGCGCCGGGCGCGGGAGAAGCGAGCCGGTGCGGCTATGGTCACCGGCCTCGAGCACTTAGAAGAGAATAGGTTGGAGGATGCAATCGTTGCTTTTCGGGAAGTCATCGAGCTCGATCCCGAGAGCGACGCTGGCTACGCGTATCTAGCCAAGATCCACCGCTCGTTGGGTGAGCTGGACGTGGCGATTACTTACATCCAACGAGCCATGGAGCTGGACCCCGCCCTGAGCGAGTATCCCTACCTGCTTTCTCTTTGCCTTCGCGACAAGGGCGATCTCGGTGGTGCCCTGGTCGCGGCTCAACGGGCCATCACGCTCGGTCCAAGGAACAGTCTGCGGCACAACGCACTCGGTGTCATTCTGAGCGAGACGGGAGACGAGGCAGGAGCGGTCGCGGCGTTCGAGAAGGCCGCCGAGCTCGACCCGGACAATCCCACCTACAGCCTGAATCTCGTTGCCGCTTACGACAGGTTGGGCGACGCTGAAAAGAGCGCCGCCGCCATGGAGCGGTACCGGAAGCTGCTAGCGGAAACAACCCCCCCGTGAAGCGGCGAGCGCTAGCCCCTAGCGCAGCATTAACCACGTCCCGACCAGAAGCGTCACCGCTCCGAAGGTGCGGGTGACATCGAATGGACGCACGGCGGTTCCCAACAGCCCAAAGTGATCGACGAGCGCTCCCACCATGAGTTGTGCGGCCACGAAGAGAGTGATGGTCGTCCCCACTCCGAGGCGGGGGATCGCATAGTTGATCGAGCTCAATATGCCCACGCCGAGCGTGCCCGCCCCGAGCGCATACCAGGGTAACATTCGCCATTGAGCGATGTTGCCGCCTCCTTGCCCGAGCAGCAAGGCCGCGGCGAACAGCGTCCCCCCAAGATGAATGATGAACACGCTGGCCATCAAGCCCACCCGCTGACCCATGAAACTGGCCAGAGTCGCCTGAAGTGCCGCCGCAACGCCTCCGGAAAAAGCCACCAGGATTTTGAGCGCCATTGCGAACATTTGCATCACCTTCTTACTCACCAACCCAAGATGAATGCTGAAGCCGCCTCACCTTAGGGCTCTGGTGTGAAAGCGGGGAGAGTAACACGAGGGCCTCAAGGGAAGCCAAAGCCTGTTCTTCATAGGAATGAATGCAAGCGTTTTGCTGGGGATGGTCACCGCTCTTATAATGCCTTCGAGAAAGTGGCCTCATGTCGTTATGGTGAGCTGGGAAGAGCATTTCCAAGAACGTTATTCGCAGGCAAGACGAGGGCGGGGTACGTTTCACTGTCGCCAGGTAAGGGATCTGACAACATTGGAGCTCGGAAATAGATTCTCTCTCGTGGTGGCCGTCGATTCGGACGGCGGCATCGGTCCGCGGCAGAACGACGTCGTGAAGGTGAGCGACTATCTCTTGGGCAGGTTCGCGATGAGAGTTCCTCTCATGGAGATCCGCTGTTGTGGTGCTCTTCCGTTGGCCGCTTTCGATATGTTGACTGTGCCGCTGGATCAAGGTGGGAGCGAGATCATTCGGGGCCTGCGGGCCGAGCTCATGGAGGCCGATCTTGCCGAGGACTTCCCCCTTTCCGGAAGCACGGAGGAGAACGTGCCTACCAGCATGACCGGCGTGGGGACGACCCTTCTGGGCCTGGTGCATGAGGATGATTTCCGGCCCGGCACCTCGAGGGCAGAGGACGTGGTGCTGTGCGCAGGGCTGCCCAAGTCAGCACCCGACGATGAGGTTCGACTGGATGACAAGGAAAACGTAAGGCACTCACATATAAGAGCGCTGCTCGGACTCCAGGGTGTTCACGACCTTCTCCCGGTCGGCTCCCACGGGATCTTGTACGAGGCCAAAGAGATGGCGACCTCGGCTGGACTCGGGTTTGTCGAATCCCAGGGGGTCGATTTGGATCTCAGGAAGTCGGCCGGCCCCTCCACCTGCGCACTCGTGTCGGTAGGAGTGTCGGAAAGCGCATCGGTTGCTGGGTTGTTGGATGTTCCGGTAACCGAGGTGGGAAGGCTCGTGATGCTGTGACTGCAAGGACACGGATTTCAAAATGATAAGCCTGAAGGAGCATATTTACGGTTGCCTGGTAGGGGTAGCCGCGGGCGACGCCATGGGGATGCCAACCTCTCTCATGAGTCCGGGCTCCATCAAGGCGACTTTCGTCGACTACGTGGAAGATTTTCTGCCTGCGCCAAAGGGGCACGTCATCCACGACAAGATGGTGGCGGGACAAGTTACCGATGACACGCAGCAGACGTTACTGATAGCCGACTCGATCATAGATACAGGAGGGGTGGATCCCAGGGACATCGCTCGACGTCTGTTGAAATGGGCCGAGGACATCGGCGCTTTCGATTCTCTCCTGGTCGGACCTAGCTCGTTGCGCGCTCTTCACTTGATGCGAGCCGGTGTTCCCATAGAGAGATCGGGCATCACCGGTGACACCAACGGCGCCTGCATGCGGATAGCACCGGTCGGGGTCTACGGGCATGGGGAGCTAGAGAAGACGGTTGACGCGGTTGCCAACGCCTGCATGGCGACCCATTACACGAACATCGCTATTGCCGGTGCCAGCGCCGTGGCCATGGTCATTGGGTGCGCCAATCGTGGAATGAACGACGTAGATGAGCTGATAGGGCGCGCTATGGAAGCGGTGGATCTGGGAATGAAAAGAGGAACCGTCTGGTATGGTGCGTCGGTCAGGAGCCGGACCGAGTTAGCCCTGGAAATCGTAAACAGGTCTCGCGACAAAGACAGGGTCATGAGGGAACTTTACGAGACTATCGGCGCCGGAGTGGCGACGACGGAGACGGTACCGGTCTGTCTTGCCATTCTCAAATTCGCAAACGGGCAGCCAGTCGATGCCATACGCATGGCTGTGAACCTGGGGGGTGACTGCGACACCACCGCAAGCATTGTGGGAGGGATGTGTGGCGCTATCGCGGGAGTGAGGGCCTTCCCTAGCCAATGGATCGATAAGTTGGAGGAGGTCAACAGCCTTCATCTGGAGGGGTATGCTGATAAGCTGGCAGAGACCGTTGCGAAGGGAGGGGGCGATACAGCATAGAAGCGGCCAGCTCCGCACCGGTAAGACGAGCCTTCTCTGCTGCGCCGCACTCTTCTGGGCGAAAGTGGGTCTTTCTGGCCAGACTGGGCTTGAACTCGGCCCCTCACTCGATTTCCAACACCTTTCCGGATCTCCGGAAAAACGGTACATCCTGGAAACCATGGGCTCAGGGGTTGCCCTCTTCGACTACGACGGGGACGGTGACCTGGACATTTATCTGGTCAACGCCTCTACGCTGGACAGGCTAGCGGAGGGAACCCCCGGTGAGCCCAACCGTCTCTTCAGGAACGAGGGAGGCTCCGCGTATGTCGACGTTACCGAAGCGGCCGGGGTGGGAGATCGAGGCTTTGGACAAGGTGTGGCCGCGGCCGATTTCGACAACGACGGCGACGTCGACATTTATGTAACCAACTACGGACCGAATGCGCTCTATCGCAACAACGGCGACGGTACCTTCTCGCTCATGTCGGGAGGAGTTGAAGACGAACGGTGGAGCACCGGGGCGGCGTTCGGAGACATCGACGGGGACGGCTTTCTGGATCTCTACGTCTGTAGTTACCTCGAGTTCGATCGCGAGCTTCTCGACAAGCTCATCCCTCGACAGTTTTGTATTTGGAAAGGGTTGACCGTGAACTGTGGCCCGCAAGGTTTCGATTTTCAGTCCGGAGTCCTTTACCGGAACCGCGGCGACGGAACTTTCCAAGACTGGACCGACGAGGCGGGGGTTGGCCGTCGGGATACGTACCAGCTCGGTGCGGTGTTCTCCGATCTGGATCTCGACGGAGATCAAGATCTGTACCTGGCCACCGACTCGACCACGAACGTTCTGTTCGAAAACCTAGGTGCGGGACGGTTCCGGGACGTGTCCCTCGTCTCCGGCGCGGCCCTGTCCGGGCTGGGAAGTGAGCAAGCCGGGATGGGAGTCGACGCGGGGGACGTCAATGGAGACGGGCGTGTCGACCTCTTCGTCACCAACTTCGCCGACGACTACAACACGCTCTATCTCAATCTGGGCGAGCTCCGCTTTGTCGACTCCACGGACGTGGCTGGCCTGGCGGTAGCGAGCCTCTCGTATCTCGGTTGGAGCACTAGTCTGGCCGATCTCGACGCGGACGGGGACTTGGATATTTTCCTAGTCAACGGCCACGTTTATCCTCAGGTGGATGGCTCGGACGTCGGTGAGAGCTTTCGGCAGCCCATGCAGCTGTTTTTAAATCGCGGTGACGGTACGTTCGAGGATGGAAGCTCACGTTTCGACGCCGAGCTAGGACCGCAAGCAGCGCGCGGCGCGGCGCTCGGGGATCTCGACGGCGACCTGTTTCAAGATGCAGTGGTTCAGATAATGGACGGAACGCCGCTTTTGATAATGAACCGGCTGGCGTCGTCGGCTCGCGTCGTGGTGCTCGAGCTGGTGGGGCGGGAAGCGAACCGTGACGGCGTGGGAGCGGTCGTCTGGGCGAGAGTAGGCGAAAGCACGATGGTCAGGGAAGTGCGCGGAGATCGGGGATACTTGTCACACGGAGACTTCCGTCTTTACTTAGGCCTGGGTAGCGCCGAAGGAATCGATGAGCTCACCATTCAGTGGCCGGGCGGCGAACGTGAGACGCTCCTGGGCCTCCGTCCTGGCTCCTATACGGTCGTCCAGGGTGTCGGCATCGTCGCGAAAAAGGACTAACTAGACCTAATTTTCGTGACGAGCGAGCCGGGCAAGGGCGCGACTTTCCAGGTTGTACTTCCCTGGGTAGCGGGATCAGCCGTGGAGCGCTAGGTACGTCTCGGGATCGAAGGCGTCGACCTGGATGACCTCCTGGCGAGCCTCGTCGGCTTCCAGGACCTTGAGGCGCTCCTCCTCGGTGATGATGCCCGCCGCCACCGCCGGGTCCAAGAGCTCGTCACCGGGCGCGCGGTCGAGGAGCCCGGAGCGGACGGCATCCCGGATTTTCGTCTCCACCGCGAGCGCCGCCACCGCCTTGTCGAGGGCAGCCTCCAGCCTACCCAGCCCCGGTTCATGAGCGCGGGGCATGTAGATGTCTTTGGTCAGCTCGAGTCGTGCCTGGCGATCCTCCAAGAGAGAGCGCGCCACCGCGCCTCCCAGCCGATCGCTGGGTGGCCGAAGCCGCGGACCGAGAGGGACGACCAGGACGCGGAGCAACCAGGAGGCGGGACGGCTCGGTAGATTGTCCATGATCCCAAGAAGGGCGAACTGGATCTGAAACAGGGCATGCTCGCAGGACCAAGACACGAAGGGAAGATCCCGCGCGAGCTGGCCTCGATCGAAAAACTGCTTGAGCGCCGCGGAGGCGAGATACATCCAGGCCAGAGCATCGGCCAGTCGGGCGCTGATCTTTTCGCGGCGTTTGAGCCGGCCTCCCAGCGTCGCCATGGCCACATCCGAGACGATGGCAAAGGCGCTGCTCATGCGGCTCAGCCTTTGAAAATAGGTCTTGATCTTGCCGGCGCCGGGGGCAGCGGCGAGCCTGCCGCCGGTGAGAGCGAGCAGGAAGGCCCGCGTCGCGTTCTTGAGGGAGAACCCGACGTGCTTGAAGAAGGCACGGTCGAAACGGGCCAGATCCCCGGATGCCACTGCTTGCATTTCCTCGCGAACGTAGGGATGGCAGCGTATGGCGCCCTGGCCATAGATGATCATGGAACGGGTGAGTATGTTGGCTCCTTCGACGGTGATGGCGATGGGCACCGACCTGAAGATCGGCTCCAAAATGTTTCGCGGGCCCCGGCTGACAGCCGCACCGGCGCGGATGTCCATGGCGTCGTTCACCACGTCGCGCATCGCTTCGGTCAAATAGGCCTTGACGATGGCGGTGATCACCGCCGGTTTCTCTCCACGATCGATCGCTCCCAGAGTCAGCCGGCGAGCGGCGTTCATTAGATACGTGAGCCCGCCGATCCGAGCCAGCGGCTCCTCGATTCCTTCGAAGCGACCGATGGGTGTGTCGAACTGCTCGCGCACGGTGGCGTAGGCGCTGACCAATCTGGTCGCCAGCTCGGCGGCTCCTACCGAGAGGGAGGGCAAAGAGATGCCACGGCCGGCGGCCAGGCTCTCCATCAACATGCGCCAACCGTTACCGGCCATCTCCCTGCCACCGATGATGAAGTCCAAGGGAACGAAGACGTCCCGTCCGTAGTTGGGGCCGTTATGGAAAGGCACTCCCATGGGATCGTGACGCTCGCCGATCTTGATGCCGGGCAGGTTGGCGGGGATGAGGGCACAGGTGATTCCCAAGTCCTCCTGTCCACCCAGCAGACCGTCAGGATCCTTGAGCCGAAAGGCTAGTCCAATGACGGTGGCCACCGGCCCCAGGGTGATGTAACGCTTGTTCCAGTTGAGGCGCATTCCAAGAACTTCTTTGCCCTGGAACCGGCCGCGACAGACGATGCCGACGCTCTGAGTAGCGGCGGCATCGCTTCCCGATTCTGGACCGGTCAGGGCGAAGCAGGGAATCTCTTCGCCGGTGGCCAGACGGGGCAGATAGTAGCGCTTCTGCTCCTCCGTGCCATAGTGCAGCAGTAGCTCCGCCGGACCCAGAGAATTCGGCACCATTACCGTGACGCCGGCGGCGATGCTGCGACTTGCGACCTTGATCAGGACGGCGGAATGCGCTGCCGCGGAAAAATTGAGCCCTCCGTACTCTTCCGGGATGATCATTCCCAGAAAGCGATGCTTCTTTATGAATTCCCAAACGTCCGGGGAGAGCCGCCGAGCCTGCGAGATCTCCCAATCGTTGAGCATCCCGCAGAGCTCCTCGACCGGTCCCTCCAGGAACCGGCGCTCTCGATCGGAGAGGTCGGGACTATCGAAAGCGAGAAGCTTTCGCCAGTCGGGGTCACCGGAGAAAAGGTCCCCATCCCACCACACCGTGCCTGCTTCTAGCGCGACCCGTTCCGTATCGCCCATCCGCGGTAGAGCCGAGGCAAAGGCGGGCATGAGAGGGCGAGTCACGATCTGGCGGCGAAGAGCCGGTATTCCGAAAATGAGAGCCAGGGCGGCGAAGACAAGTGCGAAAATCGTCCACACTGTCGGCGAACTCAGGCCCGCCGACCAACCCGCCGGCACCAGCATCAGGCCGCCCAGTACCCATGCCCAATAGCAACCGCCGCGGTACACCAGCGTGACCGCCAGAGCCAACGCGATGGCGAGAAAAAGCAACGACATGAGTGATGTTCAAGAAAGAACGGCGAATCGAAACCAGAATATCATGAAAGCAAGCTCGCCCCATGGGTCTCTAGAAGGTTTCGCCGCGTTCTTAGAGAGCTCGTCGAGCGTTCCACGGGGCTATTCTTGCGCTCACGGTGTCGGGCCACTATAATGACGGAGCTTGATGTCCTCTTCTCCAGCTGAGAAGAAAGTCCGCGCAAGACCAAGCCATCATTCTCCTCCTTCGACCGAAGCCGTTCCGACCTTACCCGTCGACAGTGTCGGCGAAGGCACCGACAAGCTGACTCGCTCCGCCGGCACGGTGAGCCTGGGGGTGATGGGCTCCCGGGTGCTCGGCCTGGCTCGCGAGATGGTGCTTGCCTACTTCTTCCGAACGAGCGGCGGACTGGACGCTTTCTATGCGGCTTTCCGCATTCCCAATCTGCTACGGGACACGTTTGCAGAGGGGGCGCTCAGCAAGGCCTTCGTGACCGTCTTCACCGAGGTGGGGGAGAAGCAAGACGAGCAGGCCGGAGTCAGGCTCGCCAATCTAGTGACGAATGTGGTGCTGGTAGTCGTCGGTCTGTCGACTCTGCTGGGGATCTACTTTTCCGAGGCGATCGTGAACCTGATGCTCCCGGGAGGCGGTTTCGACTTGGCCCTCCCCGGCGGAGAGAGTTTCGGTTTCGCGAGCAAGCGTGAGCTCACCATCGTTCTGACCCAGGTCATGTTCCCTTTTCTCCTCCTAGTGAGCTTGGCGGCGGTCGCCATGGGCTTCCTGAACGCTCGAGGGCAGTTCTTCGTTCCGGCACTCTCATCGATGTTCTTCAATCTGGGTTCTATCGGAGTCGGGGTGGCTGGTTATTTCGTGGCTCCTCGCTACGGGCATCATCCCACGGTGGGAATGGCGGTGGGGGTACTCGCCGGGGGTGCTTTCCAGCTTCTTTGGCAGGTGCCGGCGTTATGGAGGCAGGGCTACCGCTACCGCCCCATCCTGAGCTTTCGCGACTCCGGGCTGTGGAAAGTCATTCACCTGTTCGGTCCGGGAGCGCTGGTGGCCGCGACCGTTCAGGTCAATGTGTTCATCAACTCGATCTTCGCTTCGCTGGGCTCTGGCTGGATGTCCTGGATCAGTCAGTCTTTTCGTCTACTACACCTGCCCCTTGGGCTGGTGGGGGTTGCGGTCTCGGTGGCGTCGCTCCCGAAGCTTAGCCGCGCGGTGGCGAGAAAAGACGAGGCGGGCTTCCGGGAGACTTTTTCGCACGCTATCCGGCTTGTCCTACTCTTTACCGTGCCCGCTTCAGTGGGACTGGTGGTGCTAGCGCAGCCCATCGTGCGCCTGATCTACGAGCGGGGTCGCTTCCAGCCCGAGGACACCACCCAGGTGGCGGTGGCGCTCGTCTTCTACGCCCTGGGATTGACCAGCTACGCCGCGGTCAAAATCGTTACCGACGGGTTCTACGCGCTTCAGGATATCCGCGCTCCCCTTATGATCAGCGTTCTCAGCATGGTCACCAACGCCGGGCTTAACTGGTTTCTCATCGTGAAACTGGGCATGGACCATCGTGGACTCGCTCTCTCCACCTCCTGCACCATAACGGTGTCTCTTGTTCTCCTGTGGGCCCTGCTTCGCAAACGAAGCGGAATGCGGCGGTTGGGAGGCTGGGCGGCCTTGCGGATGATGGTCAAGATGGTGGTGGCCTCCGCACTGATGGGAGCGGTTGCCTTCGCCGCCAGCCAAGGCCTCGATCGCTGGCTGGGTCACCAGATGCTGGTGTGGCGGTTGGCGCAGGTGGGGCTCCCCATCGGCTTGGCAGTGGTCGTCCTCTATGGTGCGTGCAAAATGCTGCGAGTTCGAGAGATGGATGAAGCACTGCGGGCCCTTCGGACGCGAAGAAGTGAAACGGAGGTGTCATGAGTATTGTCCGTGTGGGGTTTGGCCTGATATTTGTTCTCTTGTCGGTCGCGTACGCCAGCGCACAGCAGCGGACGCGCATCAACAACGGTCTGGGCGAATTTTATCGAGTGGAGTTCGAGTATCGTAATTGGAATGCGAAGATTGTTACCGAGCTAGAAGTGGGCCCGGATTCGACCAACGTCTCCTTGAACGACGATCTGGCAATCCCCGACGAACGGATCAACGTGTTCATGGGCTCGGCTCGGTTACTCTCCTGGTTGAAGGCCAGGGGCTCTTTCTTGAGACGGGAGTACGACGCCAGTGCCGTGTTGCGGCGCGATTTGACCATCGGCGGCGTCACCTTTCCGGCCCTGAGCACCGTCGACACCACCCTTACTCTCGAGTACACGACGATTGGAGCGGAGGGAGACCTCTACGCTTCTCAGTACATGGTGTTCACGGTGGTGGGCGATTACACTCGCTTCCGCGCCGATACCGTGCTGGAAGTCTCGCAGGGAAATCGAACCGACCTCGGCCGCCGGGAGTTAGGCCTCCTGACCCTCGGTCTCAAGCTCCGTGTTTATTTGACTCCTCACGTTTCCGCAACCGGCGAGGCGAGCGGGATGAAGAGAGACGGTACGGGAGTCCTGACCAATCTGGACGGGGTGCTGACCTACAATTTCAATCAGAATTTCGCCGTTTCCTTCGGCTATCAGCACCGATACGCTCGCATCGATCAAGGGGCTCGCGAGATCTTTCGTCTCAAGGGGTCCTATTTCGGAGCCTCGGTCCGGTTTTGAAGAGATCCTTCCTTCAGTATCTCGAGGTGGAGAGAGGGCTCTCGGAGAACACCCTCACCGCCTACCGGCGGGATTTGGGGAAGCTGGAAGCCTTCGCTCGGTCCACGGGCCAGAAGCTGGAGGAGTTGACGGCTTCCGACATGAGAGGCTTCCTTCGTCAGCTCCATCGTCAAGGGCTGTCTCACCGCTCGATTGCCAGAGCCCTATCGGTGACCAAGGGGCTCTATCGGTTCGCTGCTGCTGAAGGCCTGATGCCGGCCGATCCAACCGAACAGATCGAGTCATCGCGGATGCCCCGTAATCTTCCTCATTACTTGTCCCTGCAGGAGGTGGAGCGACTGCTAGGCGCTCCCGACACCAAGAGCTCGATGGGGCTTCGAGATCGCACCATGTTGGAGACGCTTTATGCTACAGGACTTCGAGTCTCGGAGCTGGTCTCGCTGCGCCTCGATGACCTGCATCTTGACGCGGGCTACCTCCGTTGCCGAGGCAAGGGACGGAAAGAGCGGATCGTGCCCCTGGGACGCTCCGCCGCGGGGTGGATTCGCCGGTATCTGAGGCGGGGCCGGCCGGGAGTCACCGGGAGGTCGGGCTCCTGGCTCTTTCCCAATCGACTGGGCACGCGCATGACGCGCCAACGCTTTTGGCAAATCCTTCGGAGCTGCGGCACCAAGTGCGGGATCCGGCAGAGACTGTCCCCCCACGTGGTCCGGCACTCTTTCGCAACCCACCTGTTGGAACGAGGAGCGGATCTGCGCTCGTTACAGCTCATGCTCGGCCACTCGGACATCGGCACCACGCAAATCTATACGCATGTGAGCCGCGAGAGGCTCCGGCGCGTCTACGATCAGCACCACCCGCGTGCTCATCATAAGTGAGTGCTAGATCTCTAGGGCGGCCAGTCGTCTCTGACCCCACCGCAGGGGGAGGATGACCGCCGCGACGTTCAGAGCCGCCACGGCGAGCAGCGAAAGCGAGGTGACGAGCAGCGGTCGGTCGAGTGGATCACCGCGATACTGCGCGGAAAGGTAAGAATAGACCGGCAGGGCTTCCAGAAAGAGCACCACGGCGATGAAGCTGGTGGTGACAATCATGTAGAGGAGACCGCCGGTGCTTCCTGCGATCTGGGTCACGTTCTCGAACCGGAAGCGGGGGAACATAGCACCCATGCCCACACCGATTCCCACGATCCCGAAACAGACGAAGAGAATGGACACCGAGGCGAGGACGGTCATGAAGCGCGAGGCTCCCAGAAAGTGATTGGAGACCAGGGTCAGGATCTGGGACAGGATGAGCAGGGGAGGGAGCGCCGTCCAAAACTTGCTCCACAGAAAGTCTCGCAGCGATAGCGGCGAGCTGCGGATTATCCAGAAGGCGCGTCCTTCAATGGACACGGCGGTGAAAACGAAACGCACCGCCACCGCCGACAGCACGAAGCCAGCCAGTCCCAGGTTGAGAAACGAGAAGAGGTTCTGGAGATAGAACGTGGCAAACGTGAAGTTCGAGGGGAGCACGCTGAAGTTGTACAGATAGACCACCACCAGCGCCAGGAGCAGGAAGAGCTGAGACCATTGCGTGGTGTCGCGGAGAAAGCTCTTCAGGTCCTTTAAGAGCAGGGAGCGGAATCTGAGCTCGAAAGGGCGGGCGGCGAGCTCGAGCAGGCGATCGACGAGCGGCGAGGTGGTGAAGCGAGCGGGGAGTGCCTCCTGGGCTCGCGAGTATCCCCGCCGATAGAGGGCACGTGCTTGCCAACATCCCAGAACGACCGCCGCCGCCGCCGTACTGTAAAGGAGGAACAACAGGAACCAGGGAAAAGGCTCGGCCTGCCGCCCCGCCGCCAAGAGATCGGTAGCCCAGGTGCTGGGTAGGAGGGGAGAGGCTGGTGCGTGGAAGGCAGAGAAAAACTCGCCGATATCGTAGATGGAGCTAGGGTTCAATAGGCGCTCCGGCTGTTGCGTTCGGATCAGTAAGACGAGCAGCACCACGAAGAGAGCGCCGACCATCATGAGCAGCTCGCGGACGCGGCGGGCGGAGAAGACCGAGATGAGGGCGGTAGTGATCATCGTGCCCAGGGCGGCAGGGATGATCAGCAGAGGCGCCAGTATCAGCGCGACGGCGAGCAGAAACCTGAACGGAGCCGGCGAGGTAACCGCGAAGGCGAGATAGACCGGAAAGCTGAAAACCAGCACCATCCAGGAGGATTGAAAGAGCGTCAGGGTGAACCTTGCTCCGTACAGTGCGGGGAGCGGTACCGGACTGCTCGCCAGAAGCGAAAGGTCCTCGGAGACGTATTGCGTCGAGTAGGCGGTGACCACGTTGCTGGCGAGAAGGACAGTAAAGAGAAACATGGAGACGGTGGCGAGGATCTGTTGGGTGAGCGGTGCGGTGAACTCCGAGAACTGGCCGATGTAGACCAGCACGCGGTAGAAGCCGGCGAAGATACCCAATGAAAAGAGGAGTGTGATGCCGCCGAAGAGCGCCGCCCGCAAGAAATCGACTCTGTCCGCCGCCCGGCGCCGGTTGCGAAGTGCGAAGAGAGAAGGCGTGAGGATATGGACGATTTGACGGGGAGTGAACTCCGGCCTCAAACCGGATCCCTCTCGATCTCTCTGAATCCATCGCCGCCGGTGAGCTTGAGGAAGATGTGCTCCAAAGCAGGAATCTTGCTCTCCGCCTGCTGCTGCAACTCGTCCATCGAGCCCAAGGCGATCAACTGTCCTTTCAGGATGATTCCGATCCGATCGCACATCTCTTGCGCCACCTCCAGAGTGTGCGTGGACATGAAGATGGTCTCGCCCTTACGACAACGCTCGCGAAACAGCCCTTTGATCAGGCGCGTTCCCTTCGGATCCAGTCCCACCATGGGCTCGTCGACCACCAGAACCTTCGGTTCATGGATGAAGGAGGCGGCCATGACCAATCGTTGTTTCATGCCATGCGAGAAGCTCTCGATGAGATTCCCGCGGAACTCCCGAAGCTCGACGAGATCCAGGAGCTCCTGGATGCGTCGCGTCACGTCCCCTCCGTTCATACCGTAGATTCCAGCAACGAACTGCAGGAACTCGTCGGCGGAGAGTTTCTCGTAGAGAAAGGGCCGGTCGGGAATGAAGCCGAGAGCGGCCTTTGCCTTCTCCGGTTCCCGTTCCAGGTCGTGACCGGCAAGCACGATGCGACCGGAGGTCGGTCGGAGGAGACCGGCCATCATTTTGATGGTGGTGGTCTTTCCGGCGCCGTTGGGGCCCAGAAAGCCGAAGAGCTCGCCTGGTTTGACGTCGAGCGAAAGACGGTCGACCGCCACCTGTTGCCCGTAGTGCTTGCTGAGCGCCTGGAGCTGGATCATTCTGCCTCCAAGACCTCGATGCTGGCGCCGCGCCCCAGAAGGTTCAACACCTCGAATTGTCGCTCCAGGCCACCGGTAAGAAGTCGAAGATGCATGGGATCGGCCGGGAATTGCCCGAAGGTGGGGTCGACAGCCAGCCAACCGCCGATCCATACCTCCGGCCAGGCGTGGTAATAGAACTGGCCGGCGCTGAAGGCCAGACCGGTGCAAATTCGCGTTGGTATGCCTGCCGCCCTGGCCAGGGCGGTGAAGAGAACGGTATGCTCGTTGCAGTCGCCGGTCATCTGCTGGAGGACTTCCCGTGCGCTGGGCACCGAGAGCGTGGGTGTCTTACGAACGTTCCGGTAGACCCAGTCGGTTATGGCCCGAGCCGCTTGCGGCGCGGGAAGACCCCCGGCGAGGCGGGCCGCCTGGGCTCGAATCGCCGGGTCGTCGGACTGAACGAAGGCGTCCGCCGCCAGTGCCTGTTGGCGATCCGTCTCCGCCAGCGAGCCGTGGCCGCTCAGAGGGAGTGTTTCGATTTGGATGAGGACCTCGTTGCCGACGAGCTTCTGCCGGCCGCCGTCCAATCCGCTCCAGTCAAGTGGAAATCTCTCGAGCTTGAGGCGCGCCGACTTGAGCGAGCCGGCGTCTCCGGCGAAACCAATCGCCGGCACCGCGGTGGCGGCGATCATGTCGAGGGTGGCGCCGGCGTCTTGCGCCTGCAAGCCGCTCCCCGGCGCCTCTTTGATCAGCGTCCAGCCGAGGGGTGTTTCCTCTTTGAGGACTTCGCCCTTGGCGTCGATCCACGCCGTGGTGGCGAGTCCGGCGAAACGGGATCGGACGCGGAAGGCCTCCTCCTCGCGATCGCCCCAGCGTACCACTTCGCGCTCCATCACGGTGATCTCGGCTTCGCCCTCGGTGAGCGTCATCGGATCGAGCAATCGGATGCGATAAGTTAGACCGGGCTCCATTCCCTGGGCAGCCAGGAAACGGTGAAGGTTCAAGGGAAGCACCACCGGCTCCGGGAGGAGACGACGCTCGGAACGGCTGCTTCCGCCGGAGCGGATCTCGAGAAGAAGCTCCTGGCCCTCGACTCTACCCTCGACCACCGTCTCGAAGGGCGATTGCTCGGAAACCGTGGCGAGACGAAAGCTGAATTCCCGAAGCTCGCCGCCCCGACCGACCGTTGCCGACCCACCGATATCCAACTCCCGTTCCCGCCCCAGGATGTTCATGCGGAAGCGGCCTTCCTGTTCCGAGCGGCTCCCTTCCGGCAGGGGAACGAAGCGCTCCCGCACGAAGCCAATCCGATTCCCGCGGTAGAACACCCCTCTCTGGGTAAGCCCGGCTTCCGAAGGTGAGGCCATGTCGAGAAGAGTCGCCGAGGCGGAGGCGGAAGGCGCCCAGGCTCGCCACAAGTGCGTGCCAAAGGCTGCCATCCAAGAGACCACGATACCGACGGCGGCGAGCCGCCCGGGCTTGATATTCATCGAGGATTGACTCTCTTCTCGAGGGAACGAATTATTATAGCATGGCGTTTAACCACCAGTTTCATGGGATCTTACCGGCTGGGGACCCTTCTTAGCGAAGACGGAGGCGGCGTGGTGCAAATCGTTCGAGTCAATCCTCTAAGGCCGCAGCCGGATGTCGTTCGGCGGTCCGCTGAGCTCTTGAGGCAGGGCGGCGTCATCGCCTACCCGACCGAGACGTCTTATGGCCTGGGAGCCGACGCGCTGAATCGCCAGGCCCGTGAGAGGATCTTGGCGATGAAAGGGCGCCATCCTGACAAGGCACTTCCCGTCATCGTCTCCGATCTCGACCAGTTGGCCGCCTTGTGCTCTCCGGTCCCATCCGCCGTGGCGGTGCTGGCCAAGCGGTTTTGGCCTGGACCACTGACCCTGGTCGTCCCCTTGCGGCCCGAGCTGCGAGACGCCTTCGGCGGTACGAGCGTGGCGGTGCGCGTCAGCGGTC
>DATDRI010000478.1:0-5227 GCA_035291825.1 Vicinamibacteria bacterium
TTGTCCGACCGGAAATACACCCGGCAGACCTCGACATCGGGTCCCGGCCGGACCACGGAATCGACCAACGGGAACTGATCGTGTTGAAGGCATTCGAGCGCGGAATGCTCGATCACGAGCCCGGGCGAGGAGGACTCCGTCGCATCGGGCTGACCAAGCTCCTGCTCGGGAGGATCGGGCTCCGCCGCTCCCGGTTCCAAGGTCTTTGTTTCTGCCGTCTCCTCTTCGGGTCCTGACTGCCTGGGTCCGGGCTCATTGGCCTCATCGGGTGGGAACAACGAGAGAGGCTCGCCCTCGGACTGAGGTATCGGGCGAAGGAATCGATGAGGTCCAATGGTAACGACCTGTGTCTCCGCGATGAGCTCGGAGGCGCAGTCCCCAGCCATCACCGAAGCCGTCTTGGTTTCTTTGTCGAGACGGAGGCAGCTCTCCAAGAGGAAGGTCATGCCGGCGCGCGCATCCAGACGCTGGATCACCGGATAGTCCACCCCATCGTGAACCAGAGTGAAGGCGTAGATGCTGGCCGGTGCGTCGGAAATGAAGAAGGTGCCCCTCTCATCCGTGGTGGTGCGGGTCAGATTCTGACGGCTGGTGACGGCATGGGCCTGGACGACGACATGGGAAAGCGGAGTGCGGCTGTCAGCGTCGAAAACCTTGCCGGTAATGGAGCCCACGATCTCGGCTTGTGAAAGCGCGGGGCGAGGAGAACCGGCTACCAACAGCGAGGCGGCGCAGAGATAGGCCAGACCCGATCGCATGGGGCTTCTGGTCATGTCACTCTCCTCCTGCATTTGCTCCGAGCGTACAGATGGTTTCCCACCCCTTGCATTCCAAAAGGGTGCAAGAGGCTCTCGACCGTGATTCTTTTCGAGTGGAAGTCTTTGGTTTAATATATCTTACACCTTCGGGACCGCACAAGTCAAAGCTGCCGGGGAGCATTCCATGATTCCTTTCAAAAGGCGATGCCGGCGGTCAACTTGAGGTCCGGCGTGTCGCCCACTCCCAGTCGGGCTTCGACCAGGTAGCGACGGAAGCCGGCACGAAGGTCTCCCCACTCGATACCGCCGACGATATGGAGCGCCGCCTCGACGTCCAAACCGCGGCCTTCACCCACCCCTTCGGTCACGTCGATGAAATTGATCCCCAAGCCGCCACCGGCGTAGGGCCTCCAAGGGTGTGGAGAGAAGATGTAGAAAGCATCCAGGTTCAGGGCTCCCAGCCGCACGCCGTTTCCGAAGCCGAGATCGAAACTGGGCTGAAACCGCACCCGACGCGAGAAATGGCCGGCGTTTACGAAAACACCGCCGGTTCCCTGATCGGGATTGATGCTGAGTCCGCCGCGGAGTCCCCACGATTTGATGCCCAAGTCTTGCGCGCCGACCGGCTCTGTTATCGCCAGCAGGCAGGCCACGGCGACCAGCAAGGCGAGCGCCAGTGAAGGCTTCATAGACGTTCTCCTTTTCGAGAGCATACGGCTCCGGCTCCCGAGGTATTGCTGTTGGCGCGCTGTGAACGGATTCCTTTCACGTTAGCCGGTGGTGGTAGCGAAGTCAAACAGCGGCGCTTCCCGAGCCCATCACCTCCGCACAGATTCGGTCCCGATGGGTCCCACCGCTGATCCGGCCTTGGAAAAGCAAGCCGCGTACCATCGGCCGGTCGCCCAGCGTCCCGCCCCGAAGTGGTTTTTCTGGAATGCCATCGGCCTGATTAGCCCAGGAGGGGATCCCCGATATCTGGCGTGAGGGTGTGGCCTATTACCTACGTTGCGGTCCGCTTCCGCCCGTGAAGGCCTTGGCTCAGGGACGCTTTGGGAAGGATAGGGCCAGCACGGAACAGGACGAGCGGTTGATGATATGCGTCGTCGAGTCTGGATTGAAGAAAGAGGATCGGTGGCCGGCGCGGCGGCAAGCGATGAGCAAATCTCCCTCGCCGGCCAGGCGAGTGACCTCGGTCACCGGGTTTCCTTCACGGTGAACCTGCTCGATCTTCATGTGGTAGAGCGCGGCCATGTCGATGACCGCCTTCAAGGCCCTTTTCTGTTCTTCGACTGCCTCTTGGCCACCGATGAAGCTTGGAGCCGTGACCAGGATCGACGTGATCCTCAGATCGAGCTGACGCGCAATGTCGATGGCCAGCTCCGCGGACAGGAGAGACGCCTCGGAGTCGATAACGGGCAGGAGAATGCGCCGATAAGGGTGCGTTCCAGCGGCCAGGAGGATCGGGCAGGGAAGAAGGTCCATCAGCCTGGTGAACGATGGTCGCACCAACCCCAGACGGCTGAACCAACTGGGTGATCTCTTCGGTAGAACCAGACAGCCGCAATCGAGAGAAGGGAGGTCTCGTCGGATAGAGGCCTCTGCCCCTTCCAGCTCGGCGAAGGTCGCCACCTCGACACGGACTCGATCAAGGCGGAGCTCGGGGCCGGGAGCACTTTGCGGCAGAAGAAGTCGCAGGGCCCGAGTTCGGGTGCGAGTAACGAAGTACTCCAATTCGCTGCGATACTTTTCCGGTAAACGCGCTTCTGCAATAGCCACCACTCGGATTCCGTACTGCAAGGGGAACCGCGCCACTCCGGCGCGCAGGTAATCGCCGATATGGGGGAGGATGTCCGGGTCTCCGGTGAGCAGCAAGCGGTCGCCGTTCCGGATGACGACGTCACCGTGCGGAACCATGAACTTGTCGCCTCGGTAGATGGCGGCTACTAGCCAGCGTCCCGCCCGTAAATCGGCCACCCGCACGTCGACCGCGGGCGAGGTGGGCAGAATGGGTATCTCCACGATCTCGCCTCGTCCCAGGCCGACGTTGACCGCAACCTGCTGCCCGCGCTCGATGTGATTGAAGACCAGGCCGGCGATTGCCGCCGGGCGAGTCAGGGCAACCGCGCCCACTTCCTTGAGCTTTTCGATAGCTTGCGGCTGGCGCAGGATTCCGATGGCGGTGGGTGGTTGCTCCACGGACAGTGCCACCTGGCAGGTCTCGATGTTGACCTCGTCCATGTCGGTGAGGGCAGCCACGAACTCCGCTCCCGCGACGCCGGCCTCCCGCAGATTGATGAGGTTGGTCCCGTCCTTGTTGAACAACTTGAGCACGCGATCGGGAACTTCTTTCCTCAGAGTGTCGAGCTTCTCCTTGTCGGTATCGAGCACCGCTACTTCCCAGGCTGCAGAGAGGAGCCGCACCAGCGTCCGGCCGGTCTGGCCCGCTCCGACGATCACGATGCGTCGACGGGAAATCGGTTCCTTTTCATCGGTGGTGCGAACGGGATTCACACGCAATCCACTTTGCCCGACCGTCGCCACTTGGACTACTTCTGTGCCCGGCCGTCTCTCTCCCGAGACGAAGCCGGGTCACGGCTTTCCCGTGAGCGTGGACGCTCCGCCCAGCGCAATTTGTATCGGAGCACCTGGAAATACTCGTCGTCGGGAAGACTCACCAGTTTGACGGAATTGCGGCTCTTTCGCACTCGGACCGTATCGCCCGGCTGCATCACTTGGCTCGCCTGGCCGTCGAAAGTCGCGTAGACCTCATCGGACTCGCCGCGCAGGGTGAGCTCGACCAAAGAGCGGTCGGAAATGACCACCGGACGCTGTGTCAGGGTGTGAGGGCATATGGGAGTAATCAACATGGAGCCGAGATCGGGATAGACGATGGGACCGCCGGCGGCGAGCGAATAAGCGGTGGAGCCGGTAGGCGTGGAGACGATGATCCCATCGGCTCGAACCAGAGCGACGGAGTGGTTGTCGATCTGAACCTCCACCTCAATCATTCTGGCAATGGCGCCTTTGGTAACGACCACGTCGTTCAACACGCTTTGGTGGGTGAGCACTCGCCCGTTTCTGCTGAGGACGACGGCGTCCAGCATCATGCGGGACTGAATCGAGTATTTACCCGCCAGAATGGACTCCAGGGCCGGGTAGAGCCGAGGCAGCGTCACGTCGGTTAGAAAGCCCAAGCTTCCCAGGTTGACTCCCAGGATCGGGATTTGGCGAGCCCCCATGGCTCTCGCCACCGAGAGCAAAGTTCCGTCGCCTCCTAGCACGATGAAGAGCTGCACGTCGCGGGGTGGTTTCGTCAGAGGAAAGCCAGGGGTGGGATCGTCGAGGAGCTCGGCGACACGCGTCTCGACTCGGGGCTCCACACGGTGACGCTTCAACCAACTGACCAGATCCCGTACTACCGGAGAGACTTCCCCGATGTGAGGTTTCGCGACGATGGCTATTCTCCGAACTCTCTTCCCTTTGACTGCCACGTGCGGTTACTCCTGCTGGCAAGCTCTTTGGGCGCGCCGATGAACCTCTTCGACCTCGGAAGGCTTCATCTCGCCGTGCCTCAGCGAAAGAAAGAACTCTCGATTGCCTTCCAGCCCGCTGATGCGGGACGCCACCACATTTTCCACCAGCAGCCCGCACTGCCTCGCCGCTGCCATGACCTGGGTGATGGCTCGAAGATGCTTGGCGGGATCGCGTACCACGCCACCCGGTTGGACTTCCGTTCTGGAGAGCTCGAACTGAGGTTTGACCAGGGCGAGAACACGACCGCCTTCTCGCAGCAGGGGGCCGACGGCCGGCAGGATCTTGCTGAGAGATATGAACGCGACATCGATGGTGACCAGATCGAATCGCTCCGGAAAGTCCTGGGGCCGGAGCTGGCGAGCATTGACGCCCTCCATTACGGTTACCCGTGGGTCGTTGCGAAGCTTCCAGTCGAGCTGTCCCTTCCCCACGTCGAGTGAGATTACCCGAGCGGCGCCGTGCTGGAGAAGACAGTCCGTGAACCCTCCGGTAGAGGCTCCCACGTCGAGGGTGCTCAGCCCCTTCACATCGACCCCGAGATCGAGCAAGGCTCCCGCCAGTTTCTCTCCACCCCGTCCCACGTAAGGCGAGGCGGGGCTCCGCAGCCTCATGGTCGCGTCATTGCCCATCAGCGCGCCCGGTTTCGCGACCGGCACTTCGTTCACCAGTACCTCGCCGGCAAGGATCAATCGCTTGGCTTTCTCTCGCGTCGGGGCCAGTCCCCGTTCAACCAACAGTTGGTCCAGGCGCATCCTCTTTTTCTGGTTCATCCGGCGAGCACCGGGCGCGGGAACCCCTTCTATGAATTACGGTCGACAATCCGTTCCGCCAGGCGAGCTAGCGGCTCCGCCTTGGGACCTAGAGGAGCTACCAGCTCAATGGCCTTCTCGGCCAGCTCCTGGGCGCGGAGTCGGGCCCTCTCCAATCCATGGACG
>DATDRI010000479.1:0-2226 GCA_035291825.1 Vicinamibacteria bacterium
CGGCCTCGCCTGCCTGGAGGTTCGTAAAGCAGTCGCAAGCTCCCTCGTGAAGAGCGCACCAGTCGCACGGGGGCTGGACGCAACAGTTGTACTTCCCCTGGTCGAAAAGCCGGGTCTTGACGGCCTCGAGCCTGGTCTCGATCTGCTCGAGCTCGGCCTCTGGAGATAGCGGCTTCGAGCTCGCTTCCTGAGCTTCTTCCGCCTCGACGTCAGGCTTCGGTTCCGCGGGCGGTTCCGGAGCCGTGCAGGCGAGGGAGATCGCGAGAATCGGGCTCGCAAATGCCAAGTAGCGTGTCGATTTCATCAATGCACTCCTTTGGTCTTTCGCAACTCTATGGCGAGTGCATGGCTTCGAGAGGAAGCGCGACCTCGTGCAACTCGCGCTCGCGCAAGAAGCGGACCGTCAGGGTTTCTCCTGGCCGCGAAAGCAACAGAATCTTTGCGATCTGCGATTCCGACGAGACGTCCTCGCCGTTGATGGCCGTCACGATGTCCCCGCCCAAGACGTAGACGGTCTCGTTCAGAAGAACCATACGGCTTCCGGCTCGGATCCCGGCGCGTTCGGCAAGGCCCCAGGGCTCCAGTCGTTCCACCAGGAATCCCTTTCGCTCGGGAAGGCCGAACAGATCGGCGATTTCGGGCGTGATCTCGATGCCATCGATCCCGAGCGAAGGCCGATACGGATGCCCCATGGAGATGAGGTCGGGCAAGACGCGTTTCACAAGATGGATGGGGACCGCGAAGCCCAGATTCTGTGCCTCGGGTACGAGAGCGGTGGCGATGCCGATGACCTCGCCGGAGGAACTCAACAAGGGCCCGCCGCTGTTGCCTGGATTGATGGCGGCGTCCGTTTGAAGGAGGGCCCCCTGGAGCTCGGCTGGTACTCCCGAGAGAGAGCGGCGAACGGCGCTCACCACACCCACGGTCACCGTGTTGTGGAGTGAGAGCGGATGGCCGACGACGATGACTTTCTGGCCGATGACTACGGTTTCGGAATCCCCGAGCCGAAGAGGTTCGTGGGCGGAAGGCTCGTACGAGTCTACCCGCAATACCGCCACATCGAGCGTGGGGGCCGTGCCGACCAACCGAGCCACGGCCATAACGCCATCGGGCAGATAGACCTCGATCCGGTTGGCGGACTCAATCACGTGGTAGTTGGTGAGAACGTGCCCGCCGTCATCGACGAGAAACCCGCTTCCCGTGCTTTCGGAGTGCTGATGGGCTCCGAACTCCGTCGACTCCACCTGGAGAGCTTTGATGTGGACGACACCGAGCTTCGCTTTCGAGAAAACAGCGATGGTGTTCCGTTCGTCCTCGGTTTGGGGAATCTGCTCCGGAATCGCGATCGCGAGAATCAACATGGGCAGTATTGGGATGGCCACAATCAGTTAAAGGGCAAAAAGCAGGCCAGGCAGCGACCATAGAACCCAGCCTCGGCTAAGTCGCTTACCGTGCGCAGGTTGAAAAGAATTCCCCCTCACGCCTCCATTTCAAGATTTGCGGCAAAAGCCGCAGCAGCTGTTTGAAATCCAGCAGTGGTGAGGTTCGAGTTATCATGAGACGGCCATCGAATCAGGCCAAGAAGATGCGCAGGACGAAGGATTACTCGATCTCGCCGATCGGATTTCTCGGGTGGCGCGCTCGTTGCACATACTTTCCACTGCATCAGCCGCCCAAGGCGGGACGAGCATGAATTTCTCGCAAGCCCTGGTAAACTCGCAAGCCCTTTGGGAGCGCCTACCGAAGCCCGTGCGTGAGACCCTGAGCTTCGTCCGATACCCTACTCGCTCGGCGAGTCAAAACGTGTGGCGTGTTCTCGTGCTCGGCGGAGCCATCGCGGCCACGGGAATGGCGCATCACCTGACGCCCATCGAGCTCATCAACCTGCACAACGTCTACCAGCGGCTGTATTACCTTCCCATCTTCGCCGGGGCGTATTGGTTCGGGTTCGGAGGAGCGATCACCGTTTCCATGCTTTCGGCAGTCAGCTACCTTCCTCACATCTTGATCGATTGGCGACGTATGAGGGGGATTCACGACGAGTATCTGGCCGCCCAGTATGCCGAGATCATCATGTTCCAGGTGGTGGCTTTCGTGGTCGGGCTCCTGGCGCAATCGGAACATCGTCTCCGGCAGCGGCAGGAGAGGACCTCCCGCGAGCTCGCCGACGCCTATCGGGAGCTTCGAGAAAGCTTCCAGCACCTGAGCCGCGCCGACCGGCTTTCC
>DATDRI010000480.1:0-4400 GCA_035291825.1 Vicinamibacteria bacterium
TTTCATTCCGGTGCTTCCTCCTGATTAGTCGGCCATGAGCCGGCCCGTGGGGGGTGGTCCAAACCCATTTGGGTCCGCGGGCGGCTCTAAAAGCGGGTAGACTACCACGCAGCTTGAGTGAAGTCCACCGGTCCCCGAGAAACGTGGGTAGGGAGGTTGCGTGAATGTTCTGGTCACCGGCGCGAGCGGATTTACCGGAAGTCACCTGGCGCAATCCCTGACCCGGGCCGGCCATCGGGTGCGCGCGCTCGTTCGCGCTTCCAGCCGTCGCGATCTCTTGGAGGGCCTGGGGGTGGAGCTGGCCGAGGGAGATCTCGCCGACCCCGGGAGTCTGAGGCGCGCCGTGTCCGGCACCGAGCGCATCTATCATCTCGCCGCCCTCTATCGGGAAGCCAAGCTGCCCGATCGCGTCTATTTCGATGTCAACGTGGAGGGAACGCGCCGGCTCGCCGAGGCCGCCCAGGCGGAGGGAGGCGTGCCCTTCATCTATTGCAGCACCTGCGGCGTGCACGGAGACGTCGCCCACCCCCCGGCGGACGAGACCGCTCCCTACAATCCCGGAGACATCTATCAAAAGACCAAGGTCGAGGCGGAGAGGCTCCTACTGACGATGCACCGAGAACGCGGTCTTCCGGTGGTCATCCTTCGGCCGGTGGGTATCTACGGGCCCGGCGACCGCCGTTTCCTCAAGCTCTTCCGCGGCGTGGCGCGCCGCCACTTCCCGATGATCGGAAAAGGCGACATCTTCTATCATCTGACCCACGTCGAGGACGTGGTGCGGGGGTTCGTCCGCGCGGCAGAGGTTCCCGCCGCCCGCGGGGAGGCCTTCATCTTGGCCGGGTCCCGGTTCACGACCGTCAAGGAATTGATCGAGATCATCGCCCGTGAGGCCGGCGTTCCCCCGCCGCGACTGCGAATCCCGCCGGCCCCGATGTACGTCGCCGCCTTGGCCTGCGAGGCGATTTGCCGTCCACTCGGTATCGAGCCTCCGCTCTACCGCCGCCGTCTCGATTTCTTCTTGAAGAACCGCGCCTTCAAGATCGAGAAGGCGCGGCGCGTGCTGGGCTGGGAGCCTCGCATCGATCTGGAGGAGGGGATCCGGCAGACCTTCGCCTACTACCGAGCGCAGGGCTGGCTGTAGAGGAGGCCCCCGAGGCTGCCGGCCGGCTAAATCAGTTAGAATGAGTGCCATGGGAATCGCCGCTCCCAACCGCCCCAGCGACCCGCGGATCAACATTGCCCAACGGGAGCTCTTCGACGAAAGGAAGAGCAAGGTGCGGAAGTATGCCGAGCTAGTCGTGGGGAGGAGCGGGCTCATTCCGCTGATGGGATACGAGCTAGTGATGCTCGTTTCTTCCTGGGTGCCGGGGGCTCTCGGGCTCTTCCTGAGAAGCAAGCTCTACCCGCTGCTCCTCGGCTCCTGCGGCAGCAACGTGACCTTCGGTCAAAACGTCGTTCTGCGCCATCCTGGCAAGATCCGTATTGGCTCCAACGTGGTGGTGGATGACAATTGCCTGCTGGACGCCAAGGGAGTCGACAATCGCGGCATCGAGCTCGGAGAGGGCGTCTTCATCGGCCGCAACACCATTCTTTCGTGCAAGAACGGCAACATCCGACTGGAAGAGAGGGCCAACGTCGGATTCAACTGTGAGATCGCCGCCGCCGGCGAGGTTCGCGTCGGCAAGAACGTCTTGTTAGCGGCCTATGTCTATATCGTCGGGGGAGACCATCTGCACGATAGAACCGACGTGGCGGTGGCCGAGCAAGGGCGGACGGCTAAAGGAGTTAGCATTGAGGAAGGGGCCTGGCTGGGGGCCCACGTAGTGGTTGCGGACGGCGTCCGGATCGGCAAGCATGCTATCATTGGGGCCGGCGGCGTGGTGCTGGAAGACGTTCCCGACTACCACATTGCTGGCGGAGTACCGGCCAAGCTCCTTCGGGACCGCCGGGGGAGCTCGACGGGTGCGGCCCGCTGAGTTCGGCTGAGCAGGCGCGAAGAAAAAAAGATGTTTGGAACCAAGGAATACGTCGGCAAGCTCCTGAAGAGGACGGTCCCTTCGCTGCCGCTGGACTTCGTGAAAACGCAAGTGGTGGGGCGCCTCAAGGCGATCCCGCCGGTGGTGCTGATTCTCAACGTTTCCTACAAATGCGACTCCAAGTGCGTGATGTGCAACTCCTGGAAATTGCCCTATCACGACGATCTGACCACCGACGAGTACCGGAAGGCCTTCGCCAGTGAGTTGTTCAGTTCCATCGAGTACGTGGGCATCACCGGCGGCGAGCCGACGCTTCGCCGCGACATGGTGGAGCTGGTTCGCATCATGAGCGACAACATGCCTCGCCTGCGCAAGATGACGCTCAATACCAATGGCTTCGTGACGGAAAGAGTCGTCCCCGTTCTGGAGGGCATCATCGACGTCGCCAACGAACGGGACTTCCTGTTCGGAACTCGGGTCAGCCTGGACGGCATGGGGGACGCCCACGAGAACATTCGGCGAGTCTGGAACGCCTTCGACCGCTCCATGAAGACGGTCCGAGAGATGCAAGAGCTCCAGAAGAAGAAGTCTTTCAACTTCGGCATCTCCTTCACCTTCACCGCTCAGAATCTCGATGAAGGACAGAAGATCTACGAATTCTGCAAGAAGGAGGATTTGAACGTCGTTTTCTCGATCGCCCGCTACTCCGAGCTGGCTTTTGGCAACATGGATCTGGTGGAGTCCACCGAGCTCAAGCCAGGGGACTTCACGCGATTGGCGGGTTTTTTCCGGAAGCGAGTTCGAGAGCTGGGCGCGCTGGACGGAGACGCGCTTCTCTATCAGGCCTACGTCAAGATGTTCAGCAACGGAATGCGCCGCACCATGCCCTGCCCGTCCATGGATCAGGGCGTGTTGCTGAACCCCAACGGGGATCTCTTCTATTGCGAGAATAGCTCCAAGATCGGAAACGTCCGTAGCGACGATCCGGTCGCCTCTTATTACCATCCCGCCAATCTGGCGCAGCGGCGGATGGTCATCGACAAGATCTGTCCTTCCTGCGCCAGTCCGTGTTTCGTCAACGCCGCTGCCATGAAGCAAGTCTTCCCGTACCTCAAGTTCCTCGTCGAGTTGGCGGGAGAGAAGATTGCGTCTCGAATGAGCGCCGGCTCTCCCTGACCCATGTGCGGCATCGCCGGAGTCATTCCACGCGATCCGACCCGGCTCCCCGATCGCCAAGAGATCGACCGCATGGTGGAGCGTCTCCACCACCGCGGCCCCGACGACGTGGGCGTGGTGACCCTGCCCGGCGTGGGACTGGGCCTGAAGCGGCTCTCCATCATCGACGTGGCGGGCGGGCGGCAACCCCTCAATAACGAGAACGGCAGCATCACTTTCGTCGGCAACGGCGAGATCTACAATTACCGGGCGGTCCGCGAGGAGCTCATCGATCGCGGCCATCGCTTCGCTACCGGCTCCGACATGGAGGTGGTGGTGCACGGCTACGAGGTGTGGGGCGATCGGGTCGTCAGCCGCCTGACCGGCCAGTTCGCCTTCGCTCTGTGGGATGGCCCGCGTCAGCGGTTGCTGGCGGCGCGGGACCGGGCGGGAGAGAAACCTCTTTATTACTACGAAGGGGCCGAGGACATCGTCTTTGCTTCCGAGATCAAGGCGCTTCTGACGCGGGCCGACGTTCCGCGCCTTTTGGATCTAGGCGCATTGGATACCTTCCTCACCTACGAGTTCATCATCGCGCCCCACACCATCTTCCAGGGCATTCGGAAGCTTCCCGCCGCTCACCTGCTCACCGTGGAGAGGGGAGAGGTTTCCATCGAGAGATACTGGGATGCGCCGACCGCAACCGACGCCGAGCGCAGCGAAGAGGACTGGGCGGCTGAGCTTCGCACCACGCTCCGCCGAGCGGTCGAATCGCAAATGATGAGCGACGTGCCCCTGGGCGCATTCCTATCCGGAGGCATCGATAGCAGTGCGGTGGTGGCCTTCATGGCCGACGCCTCCTTGCGGCCGGTGAAGACGTTCTCCATCGGTTTTCGCGAAGGCAGCTACGACGAAACGGACTACTCTCGAAAGGTGGCGCGCCTGTTTGGAACGGAGCATCGCGAGGAGCGGATCGAGCCGCGCGTGGAAGATCTCTTCAACCAGCTGGTCGTGCACCTCGACGAGCCCTTCGCCGATGTCTCGCTCTTTCCGACCTACCTGGTCTCTCAGGTGGCGGCCCGCGACGTCAAGGTCGTTCTTTCCGGAGACGGAGGCGACGAGCTCTTTGCCGGCTACGATTGGTACCAGGCGGATCGGATCTATCGCACCCTGGAGCGCTTTCCCGGGCGCACCGCGCTTCGTGCCCTGGCGGCGGTGAGCGAGCTCTTGCCGCCCACCGAGAAGAAGAAGGGCATCATCAATAAGGCC
>DATDRI010000481.1:0-4122 GCA_035291825.1 Vicinamibacteria bacterium
TCGGCTGTACATCGATGGGGCACTGAGGCTGGAACGCTGGTTCGACCAGGGTTCAACCACCTACACGGTGGATGTGTCTCTGGCGGCAGGCAACCACACCATCGTGCTGGAGTACTACGAGAACGGCGGCTATGCGGTGGCCCGACTCTCCTGGGCACAGATATCTCAGGGTGAATGTATCGCCACGGTGGGTTCGGACCGCTGGAAGGGCGAGTACTACGGGAACAAGGGGCTCGGTGGAGCTCCGCTGATGGTGAGAGACGACGGCAATGGCTTTCTCGACTTAGATTGGAGTCTCGGCAGCCCGGGCAGTCCCTGCGGGCTCGGGGTGGATCAGTTCTCGGTTCGCTGGACGAGAAGCGTTTACTTCGCGCAGGGCACTCACCGTTTCACGGTGACCAGCGACGACGGGTTTCGGCTGTACATCGATGGGGCACTGAGGCTGGAACGCTGGTTCGACCAGGGTTCAACCACCTACACGGTGGATGTGTCTCTGGCGGCAGGCAACCACACCATCGTGCTGGAGTACTACGAGAACGGCGGCTACGCGGTGGCCCGACTCTCCTGGGGTGACGTGTCCGCACCCTCCAATAACTGGGCTTTTCCGGTGGGAGATGCGGCTACGGGCAACGGATGGTATGTGAGTAATCCCCTCGGAAACAGCTGGTATAGCTCTCAGAACAACAGATGGTATCGAGGGCACCTAGGGGAAGATTGGTTCCAAAACGACGGTGACAGCCTAGGAGAGCCAGTGTATGCCGCGGCTGCGGGGAGAATCATTACGGTCTTGAACAACTGCGGCAATTATGTGGACGTTGTGATTATCGAGCACAAAGTGAACGGGATCAATGAGCCGATTTACAGTTTCTATGGTCATCTCGAAGCGGACGGTTACGTAGAGGAGGGCGATTCGGTAACACAGAGACAGCAAATCGGTGTAATCGGCGACCCACGCCCCGACTTCGCTCCCCATCTGCATTTCGAGATTAAGAACCGCACAGCTCTGGTAAATCCGCCTTTCTCCGGCTGTTCCGACACAGCTAACGGCGTGTACATCAGCGCGGGGTACTCAGGCCTTTCAGATGATTACGACGGGGGTGACTTTTACGACCCCTCAGATGGCGTCGCAGGAAATCGTTTCTATCACCCGACTCGATTCATCGAAAATCACAGTGATGGTAGTCCGGGACCTACGGACTGCTCCAGCTTTGTGAGCGACCTCAACTACCCAGACGGCACTATGGTCTCCCCGGGGGAATCTTTCACGAAGGGTTGGAGCCTTTCCAACTGTGGGGACTCCACGTGGAGCGCGGCTGGGGGTTACCGGGCGGTGCGGGTAGGCGGCAATTACGGACCTACGTCCTTCGACGTCCCGACGGTCGAGCCCGGAGCAACGGGCGACATGTGGGTGGGAATCACCGCGCCCACCATCGCCGGTAGCCACCGGGCAACCTATTTATTGGAAGGCCCTCGCGGGCGTTTCGGTGACCCGTTCTGGATGGAGATCGTTGTGGGTGAGGAGCCCACGACAAATTGTTCTAGTTTTGTAAGCGACCTCAACTACCCCGACGGTACGGAAGTCTCGCCGGGCCAGACCATCAACAAGGGATGGCGTCTCTCCAACTGCGGGGATACCACCTGGAGCACTGCCGGCGGTTACCGAGCCGTGCGGACGGGGGGGAGCTACGGGCCCACGTCCTTTGACGTCCCCAGCGTTGGCCCCGGTCAGAACGGCGATCTGTATGCCAACATCACCGTGCCCACGACGCCCGGGACCCATCGGGCCACCTACAAGCTGGAAGGTCCGGGGGGGGCCTTCGGTGACCCGTTCTGGATCGAGATTCGTGTCCGGGAGACGCAAACGATCATTACAGTCGACGACGGCGACGCCGGTTTTCTCCTCTTCGGCCCCTCGCAGTACTGGCATAGGGAGTCCATCGGCTACGGCGCCGACATGTATTGGACTTACGTGAACGGGAATATCGTTTCCAACAAAGTGCAATGGCATCCCAATCTGCCCAGGGCTGGAAATTACCAGGTGCGGGTGTTCATCCCTTATGATCACGCAACATCCAGATCGGCACGATACACCATCAAAGCCGATGGAGCCACCTACACCGCTACCGTAGATCAAAACATCTACTATGACGAGTGGATTACGTTGGGAACCTTTTATTTCAAGAGCTCGAATGATGGAAGTGAATATATTGAGTTGACGGACGCGACCGGAGAGCCCGGAAGCTCGTATAGAAAGATTGGTTTTGATGCGGCGCGGTGGGTGAATCAGTAACGAGGACGACCCTTCGCAGATCTTAGCGGACTCTCGGTGACCGCTCGTCCGGCGACGGTCGTGATACCCCGTAGGGAGGCACGGACCGACAGTTTCGGCTCCTCTCCCTTTGCTCCATACCAACCATGGCGTGGCGGCGGCCGGAACGCGTTTTTTCGGCGCCAACTCGTTGGATCTCGGGCACCGACATGAGATTCCATCGGACCGGAACGCAGAGTGATTTCTTGAAGTCTGATTATCGGGCTCTCGGACGCTGGCCACGATGAC
Organism: Vicinamibacteria bacterium; assembly: GCA_035291825.1. Lineage (GTDB taxonomy): Bacteria > Acidobacteriota > Vicinamibacteria > Marinacidobacterales > DATDRI01 > DATDRI01. The sequence goes on from DATDRI010000481.1 coordinate 2,558, forward strand.
CCCGAGCGAGCTCTTATTGACTGCCGGTCGACTTCAAGAGGCCCGCTGGATAGAATCCCCATCCGCTACCCGTCCGCAAACCTCCTGGCATAGGCCGTTAAGACTTTATTTGTAAACAGGTTAGACTGATTAATGGAAATATAATTCATGTGCATTCTTAATTGTCTTGGCGTTCCTTTCCGGGTAGCCTTCGCTATGGTTGCTCAGAAGGTTAGCGTCCATTGAGCTCGAGACGGATTTGGCTATTGGCGCTCCTTCCGTGGGTGATCTCCTGCCAGACCCAGACCGGCCGGAGGCCCACCGCCCGGCACGTGGTCCTGGTCACCATCGATACCCTTCGCGCCGATCGCCTGGGTTGCTATGGGAACCCCAACGTGGCGACTCCCCATCTCGATCGGCTGGCCAAGGAGGGAGCCCTCGCCCTGGACGCGACCGTTCACGCGCCCCTCACGCGTCCGTCTCACATTTCGATGTTTACCGGCCTCTACCCACCCGAGCACGGCGTCCGGGACAATGTCGCGCCTTCGCTTGCCGACGACTGGACCACTCTCGCCGAGGTCTTGCAGGGCGCGGGCTTCCGCACCGGGGCCTTCGTTTCCGCAATCGTCCTCGAGTCACAATCCGGTCTCCACCAGGGCTTCGAGACCTACTCCGACCAATTCGACGTCGGAGAAGAAAACGGCGACGTGCGATTCCTCAACACCATCCAGAAGCGCGGGGATGAGACCACCGCCGAGGCGGTCGACTGGCTACGATCTCATCACACCGAGGGACGAGCGTTCCTTTGGTTGCATCTCTACGATCCCCACGACCCCTACCAACCTCCCGAACCCTACGCCACCCGATACAGTGGAAGGCCCTACGACGGTGAGGTGGCCTGGTCCGATGAGCTGGTAGGGAGACTCGACACCGCCCTCGAAGAAGCCGGTATCCGAGACGACACGTTGCTACTCGTGACCTCGGATCACGGTGAGGCTCTGGGAGAGCACGGCGAGACCGGCCATGGCTATTTCGTCTACGAGACCACGCTACGCGTTCCTCTGATCTTCCGCGGACCCGGGATCATTCCCGGCCTCCGCCTCGAGGTGACGGCGAGAAGCGTCGATCTCTTTCCCACCATTCTCGACCTGCTCGGGTTGGCGCCGCCTCAAGGGCTCACGTTATCGGGAAGAAGCCTGGCCGAGGCGATTCGCGGAGGAGACTCGCCACCGCAGGAAATGACCTATGCCGAAAGCCTCATGCCTCTCCTGCGCTACGGCTGGAGCGAGCTCCAGGTGGCTCGAAAAGGAAACTGGAAATACATTCGGGCGCCCAAGGCAGAGCTCTACGATCTCGAGAACGATCCCGACGAGCAGGAGAACCTGGTACGACGGGAGGCGAAGGAGGCCGATGCGCTTCGCTCGAGCCTCCAGGGATTTCTCGAGGAGAAGGAACGGACCGAAACCCCGGCCGCGGCGGCGGCTGAGATCCCGCCCGGCCTCGCGGAGAAACTGGGAGCTCTCGGCTACCTGGGCTCGGGATCCGAGTCCTCGAAAAGCGCCGCCGAGCGCGCCGACCCCAAGGAC
>DATDRI010000482.1:0-2541 GCA_035291825.1 Vicinamibacteria bacterium
GAGGATGCGGCCCAGATAAAACGTTCCCTCGAACGCGAGGGGTTCGAGAGCGATGGCGTCGCGAGCGGCATCCACCGCCCTTTCGACATCGCCGGCGGCCTCGAGCAGAAGAGCCCGGTCCACGTGGGCTTGGACACCCCCATGCAAAGTAATCGTATCCCACAGCTTCGCTCCTTCCTCGAGATCGTCAAGGGCTTCCCGGAGGCGACCGCGTCCCACCTGGGCTCCCGCCCTCGCGCCAAGCGCGTAGCCGGTCATATACCCCGTTGAGCTCCGAACACCCTCGTCGGCGAGCGTGAAGGCTCGGTCCCAATTCCCAGCTGCCAGATGAACGAAGGCGAGTTCGAGCCCGAGTGAGGACTCCTCGCCCTTGGCGATGGCCTCCTCGATCTTTCCCTCGGCGGCCAGGATATCGACTTCGGCCCTGATAACGGCAGGGTCGTTGGGGCTTTCCGCGCGGTACCGCTCGGCGAGTCGCCTCGCCGCCGCGATGTCGTCTCCCATGATGTAGCACTCGATCAAGTGGTAGAAGACCACTTTGTACGTTGGATCGATCTCCAAGGCTCTTTCAAAGAGCTCCCTCGCTTTTCTGAAGTCTCGGTAGCGGGCGACATGTACGTGGATCTCTCCCAACGTGTAGTGCGCGTCAGGGATGTCCGTGGAGGATTGGACGAGCTCGGTGAGGGCGTCATAAGCGGCGTCGAAGGCGCCCCGATCGTAATCCTGGTAAGCGCGGTATAGAGTCTGCCATCTTTTCGGAAGCCTGCCGATGTGGGGAAGGCCGCTCTCCAGAGAGGCCGTCGAGCCTTCTCGATCTCCTTGCCAACCCTGAACGAAGGCCCGTCGGTAATAGGCGAGCGCAAAGGTGAAGTCCTCGTTGACGGCGCGGCCGAAGTGCTCGATGGCTTCGGGCCACCGGAGCTGGTGCAGGGCGAGCTCTCCCGCCACGTACTGGCGGTAGGCCTCGGGCGATGCGGTGAGCGCCTGGGCGAGATCGAAGGTTCGATCGGAACTGCCCTGGGAACCGCCGCCGAGCCGGTCACGAATCTCGTCGCCGATCGCCCCCGCCAAAGCGAAGAGCTCGGATGCGGAGGCGGCCTCTTTCTGCTGGGAAGCCAGTGTCCTCCCGCTCTCGACGTCGATGAGCTCCGCGGTCAGGATCAAGCGATCCCCGGCTTTGCCCACTTGACCCACCATCATCACTTGAGCTCCGGCAGTTCGAGCCGCTTCCGAAGCCACGGCAGCGTCGAAGCCCACGTTCTCGGCGGTTGAGATCTGACGGAGGGCGGCGAGGACCTTGGGTGTGGAGACGACGGTCAAACCGCCGGCCTCGGCCAGATCCGTCGTGATCAGCCCCATGAGCATACGGCCCAGCTGTTCGGAGTCGGCAGGATCGGTCAGATTCTCGAAGCCGACGACGGCAATGGCACGGGCTTCAGTGGGCGAGGCGGCAGATTCACCCGCCGGCTGGCCTCTCTGGTAGTAAAGGTAGGCCGCTCCGGCGGCGAGGACTAGCGCCAAGCCCCCCGCAGCGATCGCCCAAGAAGAGCGCCGCCACGCCAGCCCCCTGGCGACGTCGACGCCCGAGGGTATGGAAGTCCGCCCGGTATCGAGATCCCGCTTGAGGTTTCTGAGATCGGCCGCCAGGTCCGCCGCATCCTGATACCGCCGCTCTGGCTCTTTCTCCATCGCCTTGCGGACCACCCGCTCCACCTCGGCGGGGATTCCTCCGGTGTGCTGCGACAGCGGTAGTGGATCTTGGGCGATGGTGGCATGGAGGGACTCCACCTCGCTCTTCCCTTTGAAGGGCCGCTCGCCGCTCGCCATCTCGTACAGCATGACCCCGAACGAGAACAAGTCGCTCCGGTGATCCACCGGGTGGCCGCGCGCTTGCTCCGGAGACATATAGGCCATCGTCCCCATCACTTTCCCGGCCCGGGTCAGCTCTCGGCTGAACGTCGCGAGGCGCGAGTTGAGCTCTTCGTCTCCTCCACCGGGCAGAGCTTCGGGCTCCATGAGCTTGGCCAAACCGAAATCCAGGAGCTTCACTTGGCCCTCTTTGGTGATCATCACGTTGTCCGGCTTGAGGTCCCGATGAACGATGCCGTGCTTGTGCGCGTGGGACAGCCCCTCGGCGATGGGCATCGCCAGGCGGAGCCACTCTTTGAGAGGGAGGGGACGCTGCCCGACCAGTTTTCCAAGGGGCTGCCCCTCCAGGTACTGCATCACGATGAACAGGGTCCCCTCGTGCTCCCCGACCTCGTGAATGACGGCGATATGAGGATGGTCGAGTGCCGCCGCGGCTTGAGCCTCACGCCGGAAGCGAAGCCTCCGCTCCTGGTCTGTCGTGACATCGGGGGTCAGGAGCTTGATAGCGACGTGTCGGTTGAGCTTGGTGTCGAGGGCCTTGTAGACGTAGCCCATGCCCCCCTCGCCGATCTTCTCGACCAGTCGGTAATGGGAGAGCATCTGGCCGGGTTGCATCATGACTTTTCTCCGGAAGCCGGTAAGTTGCGGCAGAGGATAGCAGAATTCTCCTAC
>DATDRI010000483.1:0-7676 GCA_035291825.1 Vicinamibacteria bacterium
CGGCTTGGCCGAGGTCGTGGATGGTGACGATGTTGGGGTGATCGAGCCGGCTTGCCGCTTGCGCCTCGCGGTGAAAACGGCGGACGGTGTCCTCGGAAGTAACCAGCTCCGGCTTGATGAGCTTGATGGCGATCGGCTTCCGCAGCATGAGGTGGGTCGCCCGATAGACAGCGCCCATGCCACCTCGTTTGAGGAGGGCGTCGATGCGGTACTTGCCGGCCAGGACTCGGCCGATCGGTTCGGAATCGGCGGATCGGGGATCTTGCAAGTCAGTAACGTCCAGAAGTCGTTCGCGGTGATGGAATCGTCGACCGTATTGGGGACATCGAGATCAACATGTTAGGTCGGGATGAGCAGCCTGGTCAACCGACCCCTTGAGTAAGAGGCCGACCACGAATTACCTTGAATCATCACAGTCCCTAACAGGGACCGGAACTACCCCTTTCGGTGAGCGGATTGACGGCCCGAACAGAACCGTACGACTGCCCATCGGAAAAGTCTTCGGAGTAGAGAACGTCCGCGCCCGAGGACTGAGCCGCCCCGACTACCAGCGCATCCCAAAACGAAATCTGGTATCGTTCTTGAAGCTCGAGCGCTTCAAGAATCGAATCACCGTTGTTCACGACCACGCGCCACGACAAGTAGTCGGCCACAATGTCGCGCGTCGCTTTCCAGTCGAGCGGCCGACCTGCCCGCCGACGCAAGTTGACGCACAGTTCCTGAAGCACCTGAGTGCTCACGACGCCGGACCGGTCCCGCCACAGCTCCTCGACGAGCGCCACGGCGCGCTGGTGCTTCGCGCGGGCTGTCCTGTCGTGGGCGTACATCAGGATGTTCGTGTCGACGAAATATCTACCGTTCATGGAGCTCGTCTCGCGACCTGGGAGGCGTCCACTGAAGCTCGAGGCCCTCGCGCAGCCGCGCGAGCGCTCGCCGTCGCGCCTTCTCGAACGCCTTGCGCTCGCGGATCATCGCTTCGAGCCGCTCGGTGAGAAGCGCGCTGAGGGAGCGGCCCGCCTCAGCCGCAAGAACCCGGGCTTCTCGTAATAGATCCGCGTCGAGCTTGAGGGTTACGTTGGACTTCGCCACTTGTACGTTTCCTTCAGCACGAAACACGTGCAGCACAATTATACGTGCTTGAATGCCTTGACGTCAATTACTTGGATCCAGACGTGTTCGCCCCCTAGCCATGACCCTGCTGCGTAGCAGCTCTGAGCGTGGGACTGATATGATACCAGCCGCATCACGATCCTGGTGTTACGTGAATCACCGCCTCTTGCCGGCCAGGCGAAGCCCAAGCAAACGGCGAGAATCACCCCTCCTGTCGCCCCACACCTCATGAGCCACGGCAGCATATATGCGAGCGGTAAACAGTTTGTGGAGACAAGGCAGGCTCCTCTATCATTCCCGCCGGGGGTAGCAAGAGTTTGTTAGGTCGCCTGTTTCACGCCTGGGAGAAACATCTGGCCAGCCGCGACGATGCGGAGCGCCGGGTGCTACCCTTCGATTGGGGCGCCGGATTCCTGGGAGACGGGACGCTCCCCGATCCGGAGGCGCGTGCTTTTCTTCACGACTACGTAAAGAAGGCCCTGGCGGAGGACGAGGCCTACTTTCAGCCGCGGGAGGTTTCCGACTTTCGTCTCCACAACGGCCAGCTCACCTTCACCAGTCCCTTGCCCACGCCCTATCCGGACAACAACCTGGCCCATGCCCTATTCTTTCCCGCCGGCCGGCGAGGACCGGCGGTGGTGGTGCTCCCTCAATGGAACGCCCAGGGAGGAGCGCAAACTGGCCTGTGCCGTCTGCTCAATCTCTTCGGATTGACCGCCCTGCGGCTGACCCTTCCTTACCACGGACCCCGGATGCCCGCCGGGCTGGTTCGCGCCGACTATATGTTGAGCCCGAATCTCGGTCGTACTCTCCAGGCGTGCCGTCAAGCGGTCTTGGAGGCTCGCTCTGCCATCACCTGGCTATTGCGAGAAGGATACGGCCCGATAGGCGTTATAGGGACGAGCCTGGGATCCGCCATCGCCTTCATCACTCTGGCTCACGACCAGCGAGCTCGAGCGGGCGTTCTGAACCATATTTCTCCCTATTTCGCGGACGTGGTGTGGCGAGGCTTGTCCACCCGCCACGTGCGCCAAGGGTTGGAGGGAAGGATCGACCTCGAGGAGCTCAGGCAGCTGTGGCTGCCCATCAGCCCGCGAAGCTACTACCACCGTCTGCAAGGAAGCGAGCGAGGGTTCCTTTTGATCTACGCTCGGTACGATCTTTCCTTTCCGCCCGACGAGTCGCGACGGGTGGTAGAGGCCTTCCAGCAACTGGGAATACCGCACCAGAAACTGATCCTTCCCTGCGGCCACTACACAACCGCCAAGTTTCCTTTCAACTTCATGGATGGGTTAGCGATCGCGCGCTTCTTTGGCAAGAAGCTTCGGTGAGGGAAGGTCAGAAGTAATAACCGACGCCGAAGAACAGGCGGCGGGTCCGAGCGTCGAGGCTCCCTATGGGTAGCCACCAACGGATATCGGTGCGGACCGCCACGTTGTAGAGAAAATAGTAGTCGAAACCGGCACCAAAACTGATCGTCGGCTCGTGAGCCGTCTGCCCCCGCGTTTCTCCCTCGAAGGTCGATATGGTGTTGTCGCGACGAACCAAACCACCGCCGCCCAGAACATAAGGATGAAAGGGTTTGCGGCGGCCGAAATGGTAATAGAGCGTGCCATCGAGATGGTAGCGGTTCTGATCCAGCTCGTATTGGCCTACCACGGCTTGATCGGTCTCTACCAGGACGTCGCCGACCTCGGTGAACACTCGCGTCACGCTGGTGAAGTCCATGCTGGCTTCGGCGGTGAAGTTGTCGTTGATGCGGAAACCGAAGAAGCCTTCCAGGTTAGTACCCCAACCCAGGTCCAAGACGGGATCGAACAGCGCGGCGAAACCACCGCCTCCACCGATGATGAAATGCTGCTCTTGAGCCTCCGCCTTCACCGGCACGCCGCCCAGCAGCACGGCTGCTGCCAGGATCCAGGGGCCTCTTCTCATCCATCACCTCCTCAACAGGCGATTCTAGCAATTCCCGGAGGTGAATAGGGAATGCGAAGAGTCGTACACTCCGTTTGTTTGACCGACGGGCGACCGGTGTCTAAGATGGGCTCCTGCGAGCAGGGAGCTTAGACCAGTCCGAGGAGCGGTTATGGGTTTCAAGATAGTCATCTTTGCCTTCTGGTGGAGCATCGCCGGCGGTCAGGCTCTCCAAGCGGAGGGATCGAATGAGCCGCAACAGGAGAACGACGCCTCGGCGACCGAGCGACGCATCATCGCCTACCTCAAGGAAAATCTGAGACCGGGCGAACCATTGATTTTCTCGCGCCTCTACAATGAAGTGTTCACCAAACCCGAGGAACGTGAAGCTCTCGGCAGGCTCAACGGCGTCTTTTTTCGCGTGCCCCTGTTCTTGGTGAAGTACCGGGAGGGTCACGGCGAGCTCCCCACTCTCGACGAGATCGCCGGACAGTTCGATCTCTACGGAGCGGAGGAGGCCGACGTCGTTCTTTCGGTGATGGAGTCCGATCCGCGGGTTCCCCGCTTCATCCGCCGCGACCCGGGAAGCGGAGAAGTTCTTGAGCTAGACGTCGAAAAGATCAGGAGCGATCCACGCTTCAACAAGCCCGTGGAGCAAAACTTGTCATGGGAGGGGGAGATCGCCCCCGACGTGGGAGGGCCTAGCTTCGCGGGGCCGGAGCTATCTCTCAGCCAGATGAAGGACAAAGCCGTTCTGCTCTACGTGTGGTTCACCAATTGCCCCCCCTGCGTGCGGATGACTCCCGGGTTGGTGGAGATACAGAAGGCGTACAGCTCTCGGGGTTTCACCGTTTTGGGGGCGAACGCCGATCGGGTTCTCGATCTCTCCTACGATGACCAAGCGAGGGTGGAGTATGTGGAAAAACACGCCATCAACTTTCCGAATTTCCACTTATCCGAGGAGGATCTGACCCGCTTGGGAAACGTAAACATCTTCCCGACCCTGTTTCTCATCGGACCGGACCGCGTGGTTGCCAAGTACTACGTAAACTATCAGCCACGCCACCTGCTGGAGGCGGACATCGACCGGGTGCTGGCATCCGGCGCCTCTCGCAGCGACTAGGCCGTCGGGTGTAGTATCCTAGGTGCCTCAGGAGGTCAAAACATGCAAGCCGTGAAAAAACTTCTGGTTGCCGCCTTGCTGGCTCTCGCTCTGGCTCCGGGCTACGTGCTCGGCCATGGAAACGAAAAAGGAACGGCCACCGCCAGGTTGGAAGAAGGAGTTGTGACCATCGAGTACATGCGCCCCACACTCAAGGGTCGGGACGTGTTGTCCCTGATACAGCCGGGGAGCTACTGGCGCTTGGGGGCGGACATGCCTACGACTCTGACCACGGACGTTGCCTTGACGATGGGTAAGAATAACGTTCCCGCTGGCGAATATACCTTAGTACTGAGGTTCCACGGCGACAACAAGTGGAGCGTCATGGTGGCAGAGGGCGCTGCCCGCGGAACGTGGGAGCCACAGGGCCTGGTAGCCGAGGTGCCCATGATGGTGAGCGAGCTGGGCTCTTCCGTTGAGGCGCTGACCATCAAGTTGGAGTCGGAACAGAGTCGAGGAAAGCTGATCATCGAGTGGGGAACCACTCAGATGGTGGCCGACTTCGCTGCCGCCTGATGCGGTTGCCGCTCGTCGGAGTGGAGGGGTTTCTCCACGGTTCCGCCTAGGTGGAACGGAAGGCGGCCATGCCACGTCCGGTTTCCTTCAGTCTAGACTCGGCACCGGCCCGGAGCGGAACTCGGTTTCAAGTCTCATTCGGTGTGGTCGCCGTCCTCGTGATCGCGGCGCCGGTTGTCTCCCACGACCTGTGGGTGGTGCCGGGGAAATTCCTTGTCCAGCCGGGGGAGAAGATCCGCGTTTTCGTCAATTCGGGAGACGACTTCCCGGCAAGCGCCGCCCGCTTGAGCGAGCAACGCATCGAGAGCTTTGTTGTTCACTCCCCTTCGGCGACAGACGGTCCGATCACCGGCCTGGTGGCGGACGGCCAGTCGCTGACCGCGGAGGTCGCGGTTTTGGAGCCGGGAACGTCGATGCTGGCCATTGCCCTCAAGCCCCGTCTGATCCGGCTGAAGCCGGAGGAGTTCCGACAGTATCTGGAAGAGGAGGGATTGCCGCAGTTCCTCAAGCTACGCGAGGCGCTGGGTGAATCGAACCGGCCGGCGGCGGAGCGCTATACGAAATGGGCCAAGGCGGTTCTCAAGGTCGGAGAGCAGGAGGACGACCGATGGTCGAAGCCGATGGGGCTCAAGCTGGAGATCGTTCCCCGCACCAATCCTCATGTTTTGCATCCCGGCGATAAGCTGACGGTCGCGGTGTTCTTCGACGGCAAGCCGCTTCCCGACGTCACCGTCGTCGGCGGACGAGCGGGAACGCCCCCGGATCGGGTGAGGGTGGTCACCGGCTCGAACGGTGAGGCGAGCCTGGTTCTCGAGAAGCCGGGGCGATGGTATTTGCGGGCGCTGCACATGATTCGACTTGCCGCGGATGCGGACGCTGAGTGGGAAAGCTTCTGGACGACTATGACTTTCGAGGTGCGGACCTGAAACAGCTTCCGGTGGTTCTGTTGGGCTTTGGCAAAGTGGGGCAGGCTTTCGCCTCCCTGTTGGAGGAGCGGCAGGGCTTCAAGCGGGAAGGGATCGAGCTGAGACTGGCCGGCATTTTCGATCGTGGCGGTGGCGTGGTGGGGATGGCCCTGCCGCTCGGGGAGATCATGGCGGCCAAACGGACGTCGGGCACGGTCGCCTCGGTGCCGGATCTGGGCTGCCCGGGAGGCCGGGCGGGGGACGCCTTGTCGAGCTATCCCCATGCGGTTCTTGTCGATGCGAGTCCCACCGATCCCACCTCCGGGGAGCCAGGACTCTCTCTGGTCCGGGAGGCGCTCGAGCGCGGGCACTCGGCGGTGCTGGCGAGCAAGGGCCCTTTGGTGAGCGCCTTTGCGGAGCTGCTGGATCTGGCGCAACGCAGCAAGTGCCGCCTGGGCATTTCGGCGGCGGTAGGAAGCCCGCTTCCCAGCCTGGAGACGGTGCACCTGAGCCTTCGCGGATCGACCCTGCGTGGTTTCCGAGGCATTTTCAGCGCGACCGCGAATTGCGTCCTGAGTGACATGGAATCGGGTGTGTCCTACCAAGGCGCGGTGGAGAACGCCCGACGAGCCGGCATCCTCGAGCCCGACCCCCGTCTCGACCTCGAAGGTTGGGACACCGCTTTCAAGGTCCTGATCCTGGCACGTTCGTTCTGGAGCCCGACGCTACCGTTGGAGGCCGCTCGAGTGGAGGGGATCACCGGCCTCGCCGGCTCCGACGTTACCCGCATTCGAGAGTCGGGGCGGAAGCTGCGTCTCGTCGGTACCGCCCGGAAAGGCCCATCGGGCGAGGTCGCCATCCGCGTGGCTCCGGAGCCGCTCGCGCCCGCCGACCCGCTCTACCTCCTGGGTCCGGCAGAGAAGGGCGCGGAGTTCGACTCCGATCTCATGGGTCGCTTCGTCGTTTGGAGCGGGAAGGCAGGCCCCTGGACGACCGCCGCCACACTCGCCAAGGACATTCTGAACATAGCCGCTCATCCCACCCCGCTGGCGCTCTAGTGGGTCATGTCGAGCAGGCGGACCTCAATCGAAGAGGCGAGCCTGGTCAGTGGGAGTGACGCTGGCGATGTTCTTGAGCACCGGGTAGGCCGCCACCAGCGAAGCCGGTGCTGCCACCTTGCGGGCGCCCAGCTTGGCCTTGAGCTGAAGGGCATTGACTACCGCCTGCCCGCGAAAGTGGTTATTGGTGATGACGTAGGTTTCGGCGGAGTCTTCCGATACCCGTGAGATCTTGTCCAGCCAGGGGTCGAGCTCGTCTTCCGCATAGAGGTAGTCATAGCGTGCATCCCTCCCGGCTTCTTCTCGGAACCAGTCACGGTAATTCCGGCCGTGGAGGCGCACATAACCCACCGGACCGGTCGATCTCTCCGACGGACCAAGCGAGCGGCCGATACGAGGCTGATCGATGTTACAGAAACCGACTCTTCGATCGCTCAAATACTCGTAGAAATCCGTGCTGTCCCAGGAGGCATGACGGACCTCGACGACCAGCGGATAGGCTTGGAAACGGTCCAGTAAGCTCTCCAGGTAATTCCGGGAGTCGCTCTCGTTCTTGAACGACCAGGGAAACTGAAGCAGCACCGCCCCCAGCGTGTTGGACTCCACGAGAGGGAGCAGGCCGTCCTTCACCTGTTTCTCGTCGGCGGGCGAAGCGGAACGGTCGTGGGTGAAACCCTTGTAAAGCTTCACCGTGAACCGGAAATCGCGGTTGCCCTGGCAGCGCCCCGCCCAGGAACCGCTGGTTCGGCGGGACGGAGGACGGTAGAACGTGCTGTTGACTTCGATGACATCGAAGAAGCCCACCAGAAACGTGAGGGGATCGAAACCGGGCGGACGCGAGGAAGGATAAACCACCCCCTCCCAATCCGGATAAGACCAACCGGCAACCCCCACTCGAAGGGAAGGGGGCTGGCTCATGCTGGTACAGGCAGGGCGGGGCGGTTGGAGCGCCTGGGCCAGCGAGTGGCAGGACTCAGTCGGCCGAGAGTCCCAGCGACTTGAGCCACTGAT
>DATDRI010000484.1:0-5312 GCA_035291825.1 Vicinamibacteria bacterium
CATAGAACTCGAGCCCATCCATATGGAAGAGGTCGGCAGGGAGGTCGAGGGCAGGCAGGACATCTCGGTCGAACAAGCCTTGATAGGCGAGATTGTGAATGGTCAACACCACCCCGGCCTGACCGAGCGCGGGCTCCTGCCGGTAATAATGGTGCCGGTAAACCGGCAGCAGGGCAGTCTGCCAATCATGAATGTGAAAGACGTCGGGCTCGAGACCCGCGGCCTTCGCAACTTCGAGCGCCCCGCGAGCCAAGAAACCGAAGCGCAGCGCATTGTCCGGATAGTCCGTCCCTCCCGATCCGTAGAGTCCGTCACGATGGTAGAGCGCGGCATGGCGGATCAAGTAGACCGGCACCCCGTTGAGGCGAGTGCTCCACACCGTCCCCTCTTGCAGGCGGCCTTCCAGGGGAATCTTCACCGAAAAGCCCGCGTCACGGATTTCGGGGTGGCTGGAGGCGATACCGCCGTAGAACGGCATGATGATGGAGACTCGGTGCTTCAGTCGCCGCAGCGCCATGGAAAGTGAGGCCGTGACGTCCGCCAGCCCGCCGGTCTTAGCGAGAGGCTCGACCTCGGAAGAAACGAGAACGATATTCATTCGAATGAAGTTTCTTCGATCGATTCGGAGCGCGGTATTGTATCGCAAGCCATTGGTTCGAGGCTAGTTGTTGTTTTGCAATGTGACGGCACGGCAAGTACAATCGCAGCCGTGCCGGTCAAGGATGAATCTCTAGCCATGAGTTTCGAACGGCAGGCACGAGTCCTGGCTCTGGTTCTGGCCGGCGGAAGGGGCAAGCGCCTTCACCCTCTGACCGCCGAGCGGAGCAAGCCGGCGGTCCCCTTCGGTGGGAAGTATCGGATCGTCGACTTCGTTCTCAGCAACCTTGTCAATTCCAACATCACCGCCACCTTCGTGTTGACCCAGTACAAGGCGCAGTCGCTTCTCGAGCACCTTCAGATGGGATGGACCCATAGCACCGGCCGCAACGATTTCCTCACCGCGGTTCCCGCCCAGATGCAGTCGGGTGAGTTCTGGTACCGGGGAACCGCCGATGCCATCTATCAGAATTTGGCGCTTCTCCACCGGACCAACCCCCAGGTGGTCGCGGTCTTCGGAGCGGACCACATCTACACGATGAACGTTGCCCAGATGGTGGATTTCCATCTGCGGAAGGAGGCGGTGGCAACCGTGGCCTGTCTCCCCATGCCGGCTCAGCAGGCGGCCGCCTTCGGCGTGATCAAGGTCAACGAGGACTGGAGGATCATGGGTTTCGAGGAAAAGCCGGAAACCCCTTCTTGCATTCCGGGACGGCCGGACCAATGCCTGGTGTCCATGGGGAACTACACGTTCGACGCGAGTTTTCTCTCCGGGGTGGTGAGTGAGGACGCCCTGGATCGGTCCTCGGCCCACGACTTCGGAAGATCGATCTTGCCCAAGATCGTCGACTCGTCTCCGGTCTACGCCTACGATTTCCAAAGGAATCGGATCGCCATGGAGGACGCCGCCGAAGCGGCTTACTGGAGGGACGTGGGAACGCTGCAAGCCTATTACGACGCGAACCTGGACCTCAAAGACGTGCGGCCCCAGCTCAACCTCTACAATTGGGACTGGCCCATCCGGTCGGTGCGCTACAACGATCCGCCCGCCAAGTTTGTTTTCGACGAGGCCGGGCGTCGCGGCCACGCCATCCAGTCCATTGTATCTTCCGGTTGCATCCTGGCGGGGGGAGAGGTCAAGGACTCGGTGTTGGGTCGCAACGTCTTCATCGATGAAGGGGCGGAGGTGCTGCAGTCGGTGATCCTCGATAACGTCCGTATCGGGCGGGGGGTGCGCATCCGCAGGGCGATCGTGGACAAGAACAACTATGTTCCTGACGGCACCACCATCGGCTACGATATCGATCGAGACCGGGAGAACTATTTCGTTTCCGCCGAAGGCATCGTCGTCCTGGGGCGAGCGAAGGACACACCGGAGAGCCGGACCCGTGATTTCTGAGCCAGGATGGGAGCAGGGCGATCAGGGGCCCTGGGGACTCCCACGCTCCATTCCATAGGCCTTCCGCATGTATTCACCGATCATGCGCCGTGTGTTGAAGAAGGGGGCGTTGAGCGCAATGGCGTAGCACATCACGGTGGTGTACGCCGGGCGATTCTTGTAGAACAAGGGCAGGATGATTCGATCGAGCTTTCTATAGAGCGCTTTGGCGTGCAGGCTCCCGTCCCCGCCCCCCGCCTCCGTCTTCCCCTCGTCCCGCCCGATGGCCCATCCGGTAATGCCCTCCAGATGACCCTCGATCCACCAGCCGTCGAGGATGCTGAGGCTCGGGACACCGTTGAGAGCCGCCTTCATGCCACTGGTTCCCGAGGCCTCTAGCGGCGGCTCGGGAGTGTTGAGACACAGATCCGCCCCCGCCGTCATCAGCCGTCCCAGATCCATGTCGTAGTTCTCGAGGTAGGCAACCCGAACGTTCGATTTGAGCGTCTTCTTCGCTTGGAAGATGCGTTGGATGAGCTTCTTGCCCTCTTCATCCCGCGGATGAGCCTTGCCGGCGTATGCGAGCTGGATCGGACCGACCCGTTCCGCCATCCGCTCCAGAACGGAGACGTCGCGGAAAATCAAATCGGCACGCTTGTAGGCGGTGGCGCGCCGGGCGAACCCGATGGTGAAGGTCTCGGGGTCGAAGGGAGGATCCTGGTTTCGGTTCACATAGTTGATGAGCTGGCGCTTCGCCTGGTAGTGAGCCTCCCAGATCTCGCCGTGCTCGATGCTGGACACGTAACGCAGGCTGGCACTGTCCTCTCGCCAGCCGGGTATATGGCGGTCGAAGACCGCCTGGATGGGCTGGGAGGCCCAGGTGGACAGATGGATCCCGTTGGTGATGGAATCGATCTTGTAGTCCGCGAACATGAGCTGGGATACTTCTCCGTGCTTCCGCGCCACACCGTTGACGTAACGGCTCAGGTTGAGAGCCAGGTAAGTCAGATTGAACATGTCGTCCAGTAGCGAGAGCTGCTGGATTTGGAAGAGGGGACTGCCGCCGCCCAGGACCTCCCGCACCAGATCGGGAGGAAAACGGTCGTGCCCGGCGGCAACCGGGGTATGGGTGGTGAAAACGCATCCGTCTCGCACCGCCTTGACGTCCTGATCGGATATGGTGTCGCGGCCCGCGGATCTGGCCCGTTCCTCCAGAAGCTCGACGGTGAGAAGACTGGAGTGACCCTCGTTCATGTGAAATCGCTCGAGGTTGTGGCATCCGAGGGCTCGTAACATCCGCACCCCTCCTACTCCCAGGATCGCCTCCTGACACAGGCGATAACGGGCGTCCCCTCCGTACAGAAAGTGCGTGAGCGTTCGATCCCAGCTCGAGTTGCCCTCCAGGTCGGAGTCCAGGAAGTAGACGGGCACGCGGTGACCGTTGGCGCCCGCGACCGCGTACTCCCAGGCCCGCAGCTGGACGGTCCGTCCCTCCAGGCGCACCGCGACGCGCTGGGGCATTTCGGTGACGTAGTCTTCGATCGTCCATTCGTCGGGGAGCTCCTTCTGCACCCCATCGGAATCCAGCTCCTGACGGAAGTACCCTTTTCGGTGGAGCAGAGTCACCGCCACCATGGGGAGACCTAGATCGGCCGCGGCGCGGACGGTGTCTCCCGCCAGAATGCCCAGGCCGCCAGAATAGGTCCGCATGGCGGACTCCAGGCCGATCTCCATGGTGAAATAGGCGATTCGTCGGTCGGGCATTCGATACGTTCCCCTGCGAGCCCCCTTCTACCTGCGCGTCCTGCGCGAAGCTGCCGATCCTATCCGAGCTGAAGTGGCCCGCAAAATCCATTCCGGCTTGGAGCTCGGGAAGCGGCGCGAGAAATAACCCGGCTAGGACCTCTTTTTTTTCCGGAGGGAATGGATGCTTCTCAGTATAGCGCGCACCTGGTCGGAGGTCGAAAAGTCCTCGAAGGCGAGCCGGGCCTTCCTTCGCCAATCCGGATTGAGACCCGGAAATCCCGGGACGTTCTGAGGCCGCCGCTCATGCCACAGGTCTTCCAGGTTCACCAGAACGAGCCGGGCGGGCCCCGATGCCAAGAAGGAGAGGCAGGCGCGAAGGAGAAGGGAGGAGTCTTCCCGGTCAGGGCTCTCCACTCCAGCAAACTTCTGCAAAGCTGCCTTGATGGCCACCCGGGCTCCTTTCTTCTGTGCGGCATCTTCCTCCTCGATGACACCCGCGGACCGCTGTTGTTCGATGTCGTCGCCGCGCAGGAAGGCTTCGAAGGGAGGGGTGTCGTGGGTGTTGAGAGCCGCCACCGTGTGCCGGGGAACGGACTGGAGCACCGAGGCCGATTGGGGCGAGACGGCGTATTGGAGCACGTACATCCGATAGAGACCGTGCCGGGTCATCGTCCGGGTCACATAGGCGGGAACGATACCCAGGTTCTCTCCCACGATGCCGGTACCGTTCCGGTGGGACTCCAGGCTGAGCAGAGCGTACTGTTCCTCCGCTTTGTAAGAGACGTAGACCCCCTCGCTGGCGTCGATGCCTTTCGGGATCCAGAAGAGCCGGTGAAGTCCCATGACGTGATCGATGCGAAGGAGCTTGGCGTACTGCATTTGGTGACGAAGATAGGCGATGGGATAGAGATACCCCTGCTCGCGTACCGCCTCTGGATGGAGAGGAGGGAATGTCCAGTCTTGGCCCATGGTGAAAACGGGATCAGGGGGAGCTCCCACCGAGGCGTCGAGAGCGAAGAGTCCCTGGTGTCGCCACACGTCGTAGCCGTGGGGATGAACGCCGAGAGGAAGGTCGAGGTAGAGACCGGTGCCCGATGGGCTTGTCTTCGATCCCAGTCTCTGGATTTGCCGTTCCGCTGTCTGCTGAACGTAGAGATGGTACTGCATGGCCCGAGCGTCATAGTCCCTGGGTGTGACCGAACCCTCGCGCAGGGGCTGAGGCCAGGTCGGCCAGGGCTCCTTCCGGCGCTCCTGAGCCGCCCGGAACCGGGCGTAGTCCTCCACCTCCGGCTTCGTATCGACGAATCGCCGCAAGCCGGACTCGACTTCGGTCTCGCGATCGAAAAAGCTTCGGGCGAGTGGCTCGAGGACGCGTCGCTTGAGCGCCATGAGGCGGCGATAGTCGATGAGCGGTGCGGTCCGCGCCGCCTCGATCTGGCGCTGGAGCTCGCTCGACTCCAGCAGGGCGCGCGCCTCCGGGCTCCTTTCCAGCTCGGGTGTGCGCGTGGGGTCGATGAAGATCTCGTTCCAGAAGAGCCGGCTCACCGGCGAATAGGGACTCGGCTCGAAGGGTTCTTGCAGGAACGCGGCC
>DATDRI010000485.1:0-2560 GCA_035291825.1 Vicinamibacteria bacterium
GTTTCTTTACGAAAGGTGGAAACGCGATACGGCGTCTCCGTCATGAAGCGCTACGGCGAGAAACTCCAACCCTTCGTCGACCTCGGGTTGGTGCGCGTCTCCGACGGAAACCTGCGACTCACCGAAAAGGGTTTCCTCGTCTCCAACGAAGTCTTCGAAATCTTCCTATGACCGCCGACCCCGTCATCGATCTCCGAAGCGACACCGTCACCCAGCCCACCCCTGCCATGCGCCGCGCCATGGCAGAGGCGGAAGTGGGCGACGACGTCTACGGAGAAGATCCCACCGTCAACGCACTACAACACAAGGCCGCCAAGCTGTTGGGGAAAGAAGCGGCGCTTTTCGTTCCCAGCGGCACCATGGGAAACCAGATCGCCGTCAAGCTCCATACCGAGCCCGGACAAGAGGTCATCACCGAAGACCTCAGCCATATCTATAACTTCGAGATGGGAGCCATGGCCGCCATCTCCGGCGTCTTGCCCCGCCCCATCCCCACCCCCGATGGGGTCATGGACGTCGAGACCATCCGCAAGGCCATCCGCCCCAAGGATTACCACCGCTCCCAGACCAGCCTCGTGACCGTCGAGAACACCTACAACTTCGGCGGAGGCAGCATCTACACCCTCGGGCGCAGCCGAGAGATCACCGACTTCGCCCGGGAGGCCGGCCTCCGCGTCCACCTCGACGGAGCCCGGATCTTCAACGCCGCCATCGCCCTCGACTGCCAACCGAAAGAGCTGGCCAAGGAATTCGACTCGGTGATGTTCTGCGTCTCCAAGGGACTCTGCGCCCCGGTCGGCTCGCTCCTCTGCGGCGACCGCGCCTTCATCGCAAAAGCCCGCAGCTTCAGAAAACTCCTGGGCGGCGCCATGCGCCAGGCCGGCATCCTGGCGGCGGCGGGCATCGTGGCCCTCGACGAGATGATCCCGCGACTCCAGGAGGATCACCAAAACGCCCGCGTCATCGCCGAGAACCTGACCCTCATCGACGGCATCCGCATCGACCCTGAAAAGGTGCGCACCAACGTCGTCATCTTCCAGATCACCAAGCCCGGCATGAACAGCCAGAAGCTCGTAGCCCAACTCAAGGATCGCCGCATCCTCACCAACGCCGTCGACGAGACCCGCGTCCGCCTGCTGACCCATCGCGACGTCTCCCGGAAGGATTGCCTCACCGCCTGCGAGACCATTGGTCAGCTGATGCGGGGCTAAGCAAAAGAATCTCCCACCCAAGGAGGCCATCTCCCTCCTTTTTCGTCTCTGTCCCTCAGGGAGGTGCACCATCAGTTCCCAGCCACCCCGGCTGCTCGATCGGGTCCGCTACGCCATCCGGGCTCGGCATTACAGCCATCGAACCGAGCGAGCCTATATCGGCTGGATCAAGAGGTTCATTTTCTTTCACCGCAAACGCCACCCGGACGAAATGGGGGAGCAAGAGGTAACGCAATTCCTCTCGAGCCTCGCCACCGACAGAAACCTGAGCGCCTCCAGCCAAAACCAGGCACTGAGCGCGCTTCTTTTCCTGTACCAAAACGTGCTGGGGCGGGAGCTCGATTGGCTGGATCGAGTCGTCCGTGCCAAACGGCCTCTGAGGGTCCCGATGGTTCTCTCGCGTGAGGAAGTCACTGCAGTGCTCAATCGCCTGCACGGCACGCCCTGGCTCATGGCATCGCTTCTCTACGGTGCGGGGCTGCGCGTCTTGGAGTGCGCTCGCTTGCGGGTCAAGGATGTCGACCTAAGTCGAAAGGAGCTGACCGTCCGGGACGGCAAAGGTCGGAAAGATCGAGTAACCCTCGTCCCAGGCACGCTGGTAGCAACGCTCACCGCACAGCTCGAGCGTGTTCAGGTGCAACACCGGTCCGATCTACAGCAGGGCGGCGGCTTCGTCGAGCTACCTTACGCTCTCCGGAGGAAATACCCCCAAGCGGCTCGGCAATGGGGTTGGCAGTGGGTCTTCCCGGCGACCCGCACGTACCTCCATCCCGAGACCAGAGAGCGCCGACGCCATCACCTCGATGAATCCGTGCTCCAAAGGGCGGTGCGACAGGCCGTGCGCGAAGCGGGGATCGCCAAGCCCGCGACATGCCATACCCTCAGACATTATGCCGGGACCGGCATTACCGGCACTCGTTTGCCACAACCCTACTCGAAAACGGTTACGACATTCGCACGATCCAGGAACTTCTCGGACATTGAGACGTAAGTACGACGATGTACACCCACGTTCTCAACCGCGGGGGCCGCTGCGTGCGCAGCCCTCTGGACTGAGGCGGGCTCCCGAATCGACGCTCCCGATTGTCGCGGCCACTCAGCGCCACACCCGCCACTACCTTTATCGATTATCCGCGCTTCCGGCGTCCATTATCGTGTTACCCCGCGAACGCTCGCAGTGTAACAAGACTCGTCTCGGAGTGCGCTTGCCCGCAATCCACCGCCTGGCGTAGGATTATTGAGCGAGCGCCAACAACGCCTCCCCGCTTCCCTGCAAGCGCTCGCGGCCTTTATCGATTCGAGTAGTCGAATTCAAGTTGAACCAAACCGCTCCGCGGTAGGTCTCGAAC
>DATDRI010000486.1:0-4340 GCA_035291825.1 Vicinamibacteria bacterium
GGTGTGCTTTGCTGTCAAACCACTGTAACTTTTCAGCGTCGTCTCGGCTACCTCCCGAAGAAATAACGGATGCCGAACTGGACCTCGCGGCCGGGGAAAAAGTTGTTGGGGATTCCGAAATCCGGCCCAGATACGGCATTGACGTTCTGCACGTTGGCCCGGTTTGTCAGATTGAACGCTTCGAAAAGAACTCCGATAGTGTGGTCTCCACCGACGTGAAATATCTTTTCCACCCGCAGATCGACGTTGAGGAAGTCGTCGACCCGGAAAATGTTGCGCGGAAGGCCGACGTCCCTCTGATCAACCAATCCATCGCCGTCCTGATCGGTAATGCCGCGGGGGTTGAAGGCAGCTCCACTTCGCAAGAAAACAATACCGCTTACGTTGGCCTCCCCGGGGAGGTTGACGGTGCCGTTGGCGACGAAGATGTGGGGCGCCGACTGATTGGAGGGACCGTAGTCCTTGTCGGGGTCGTTGTTATCACTAAAGCCAGACGCCACGTTGCCAGTGAGGAGATTGTCTCGGGCTCGCGAACCGGTGTAAGAGACCGAGAAGGCGTAGCGGTGACTCAGGCGCTTGCGGAGGGTAATGGCTAAGCCGTCGTAGTCGATCCATCCTTGGTAGGTTACCTGGCTGATGCGGGGTCCGCCGTCGGTGGTCCGTCCAAAGTTGGGATCGCCGGGCTCCACGTCAAAGAGATTAGTGATGCGCCGGGTCAGAAGGTCTCGACTCCGCCGGTGCACGTACATAACCGATAGGCTGAAGTCGCGGGAGATCTGTTGATCGACGCCCGCTGTGAAGCCGCGAGTCCAGGGGGTCCTGGCCTCCGAAAAACGTGAGACGTCTCGGCTCAAGGCGAGGGGCCCCCGTGGGAAAAAGGACAGAACAGCGTCGCCGAGTATCGATCCTCCGGGAACATCGAAGAACTCCCAGTCGGTCCCGGAAAAAGTGGTCTCCAGGAGCGACACTGCCTGGTCGGGCGTGAGGCCGCTCAACGCCTCGATGTTGTCGGCGGTGACGACCGGTGGCAGCGAGGGATCGGGAACATCGATTCCGAGGAGCTTGTAAAGGGCAAGAGGATCGCTACGCAAGGCGTCAGCGAGTCCGCGGTAGGCCGGATTCTCCGGGGCGGTGCGCCCGCCCCCGGGCAGAGGGAATCCGGAAGTGATCACGAGATCTATGAGCGAATCCGTGTAATCCACGCCGAGACGCGGCAGGGCCACGTCGAACGCATTACGGGTGAAGATGCCTCCCAGCTCCGGCACGGTCGCGGCGGCGGCCAAGAGATTGCGGTCGAAGAAGATGCCGAAGCTCGCCTTGATGATCATCTGGTGCCGGGCTCCGATGCCCCAGGCGACTCCGGCTCGAGGGGCGAAATTGTTCCTGTCGGCGCCGAACAGGCTGGCCCAGTCGTAGCGTAGGCCAAGATTGAACGTGAGGTCGTGCCGTGGCTGCCACTGGTCCTGGGCAAAGAACCCAAGATCGTTGTTGGTCACATCGAGCTCGAGGCCGCCCTCTGGGTTCGCCGACAGGGTAAAGAATCGCGCCGCCGACTGCGCAAAGCCGAACCGCTCGAAAAGCTCTCCCTGGATCTCGGCGGCATTGGGGGCCAGAAACGCGGCAGAGTATTCCACGTCGTTGGTCACCTCGTTGAAGCCGGTGAGCCGGGACCGTCTCCAGTCCCACCCCAACTTGAACTGATGATCGCCGCTCTCACCGGTCTTGAAATGGCTCACCGATTGAGCAAGCTGGAACTGTTCCAGGTCCTGCTCGAACTTTCCTCCGAAGGGTGCCCCGGTCTGAAGGAAGCCCGTGCGGAGCAGGATCAGAACGGGCTCGAGCCGCGTTGTGCGGTCGAGGTTGTTGCCGCTCCGTCCGTCGATGAACTTTCCGCTGGTCTCCAGGAACGTGCTCGTCCCAAGGATCGAAGATTCTCGAACCGACACGCTGGTTGACTCGCGGAGCTCGGTCCGCTCCGCGCTGGGAAGGGCGATGGTGCCGGCGATCGGAGAGCCAATCTCTCCGCTGATATCATCATCGGTTCGGTTGAACGTGATGTTCAAGCGGTTGTTGTTATTGAGGTTGAGATCGAGCTTGAACAGACTCGTAAAACCGTCGCTCCTGGGTCCGAGCGTGAAGTCCTCCGCGCCTTGTGGCGTTGCCAGCCCCTCCAACACGAAATCGGCGATTCGGGAGCGGTCGATGTTGACGCCACGGGTCTCGTCAAGGACTTCGAAGGAGCCAAAGAAGAAGGCCGTATCTCGCCTTATCGGTCCGCCGAGAGTACCACCCCACTGCCGGCGCTTCAGCTTCGGCACGTCCTGTTCCTTGACGTTCGAGGAGTCCAGCGAGTCGTCTCGAATGAAGAGGAACGCACTCCCAGAGGAGCGATTGGTTCCGGAGCGGCTAACGATGTTGACCACGCCGCCCTGCGCGCGTCCGAACTCCGCCTGGTAGCCAGTCGTGATGACTTCGAACTCCTGGATTGAATCCTGGGAGAATCGCTGCAGGGCGCCGCCGTTGACCGGGTCGTTGTTGTCGCCACCGTCCAGGATAAAAGAGATGGCGGTGCCGCGCTCGCCAAAGATCGACACATCGGCCCCTTGCTGACCAGCCGGCTCAGGCTTAGCACCGGCTACCAGAGCGATGAGATCCTCGAAGTTGCGGCCGTTCAGGGGCAAGGTGTCGATGGTCTCGGTCGATACGCGCGAGGTGAGATCGGAGCGGGTGGCGGCAACCATCGGAGTTTCCGCCTTGACATCGATCGTTTCTCTAATGGCGGCCAGGCTGAGGTTAAGGTCGAGCGTGACCTCCTGGTTGATGCCCACTTCGACGTCGCGTTGAACCTGCGGATTGAAGCCGGAGAACACCACCAGCACGTCGTAGCGCCCTGGCGGGAGAGGCGTGACGCGGTAGGTTCCGTTATCCGCGGTCACCGTGGTCAGGTTTTCTCGCTGGAGCGCTGGGCCGCTGACCGTGATGGTCGCGCCAGGCAGAACGCCGCCGCTCGCATCGCGGATGGTGCCGACGATGGAACCGGTGACCTGCGCGCGCCCCGAAGCGGCGAAACCGATGAGAGATAAGAGTAGTAACAAGACTTGGCGCCGCATGATGCCAGTTCTCCGGTCGGCGGGCGACTCGCTAGGATGGGCGGGTGGGGAACCCGAACGCGGCGGTGAGCAGCATTTCCTCCGAGCCCCTCAGGTTCCGACCCACTGAACGCCGAGATTAGCACATCCGAGGGGAGTGAGGTTAGGCTCGGGTGTCGCGAGCGGTGGGCAGGGACAAGCGTGTGGGTGGTGCTCGACCTGAAGTAGCCGGTGCCTGATGACTGTGGCCGAACTCGGACTCCTGCTTTACAAGAAGGGTCGGCTAGAGGAAGCTATTAGGGCTCTCAGGCAGGCTCTGGAGCTCGAGCCATCGAATCTGAGCGATACAGCTCAATTGGTCCATTACGCCCTCGGCAGTACGCGAGAGGAAAAGGGAGCCAGGGGGCGGTACGGAGAACGCATGAGTCCGGGAGGAGTTCCGCGTTGAGATTCTTACCGTTGTTACTCCTTGTTGCTTCACTCGGTCCCGACGGAACTCATTTCGTCGACGTGACCGCTCAATCCGGCCTGGATTTCGTCCACTACAACGCCGCCACCGAAGAGAAGTACATGGTGGAGACCATGGGCTCCGGTGCGGCTTTCTTCGACTACGACGGGGACGGTGCCCTCGATATCTACGTCCTGAACGGAGCGCCTCTGCCCGGTTCTGCCCCGACTTCGGTTCCGCCCGCCAACGCCCTCTATCGAAACCGCGGTGACGGAACGTTCTCCGAAGTCGCGGCGGCGGCGGGAGTCGCTCACACCGGTTATGGCATGGGAGCAACGGCGGGGGACATCGACAACGATGGAGACGTCGATCTCTATGTGACCAACTTCGGACCCAATGTCCTCTATGTCAACAACGGTGACGGTACGTTTCGAGACGTCTCGGCGGCCGCCGGGGTCGAGGCAGGGGAGTGGAGCACCAGCGCCGCCTTCGCGGACTTCGATGGAGACGGATTTCTGGATCTATACGTTTGCCGCTATGTGAACTTCAGCCTGACCAACCACAAGTTTTGTGGCAACCTGGCCAGGAATCTCAAGGCCTACTGTCACCCGGACGTCTACAACGTCACCCCCAGTCTCCTCTTTCGCAACAACCGCGACGGAACATTCACCGACGTCACCCGGGAGGCGGGCGTCCAGGTGACCGAGGACGGAAAGAGCCTGGGGGTCGTGTGGGGGGACTACGACAATGACGGCGATCAAGACATCTATGTCGCCAACGATTCCATGCGGAACTTCTTGTTT
>DATDRI010000487.1:0-2200 GCA_035291825.1 Vicinamibacteria bacterium
GGCCAGGGCGAGGAGTAGGCGAGCTCGAACAGATCCTGGAGGCGGAGCCCCCGGCGCTTCCGCCGGCCCGATCCCCGCTGTTCCTTCTTCGGCTCTCCGTCGAACGTCATCCTTTAGTACTTCGCTCCTTAATTACGCTGACGAATGGGAATGAATGCGGGAATCGAACGGTAGAGTAGGCGGGGGAGAGCCCCCGCCCCTCGTCGCACCGGACGTGCGGATTTCCCGCATCCGGCGCACCCAACAGCCTTGTGCCGGAAAGCATGCACAAGAAGTGAAGCGGCCTCGGACTCACAGGTACACCAGACCGAGAGTCGTGAGGTGACGATAGAACGTCGTTCCTTCCGGAGGTCGGAAGGGTCGCTGACTTCGCCGTCGAAGATGGACGGTGAGACGTTTCCGAACGTACCAGTTCACCTCTCGCAAGCGCCTGCGGGGTTGACCATAGTCGAAGTAGTTCGACCATCCGCGGAGGTGGCGGTTCAGCTCCGTGATTAAAGCCGGGATAGGCTTATGACACTGCGAGCTGGCCGTCATCTCTTTCAGTTTGGCGCGTTCGCGAGCCATCGCCTTCTTGGAGGGCATCACGTGTAGGTATCTTTGGTCGCAGTCTTTGAGGCTGCGGTGATACTGAAACGTGAACCCTAGAAAGTCGAAGCTCTCGCCCTTTGCCAGGTTTACTACCCGAGTCTTCTCGCGATTGATGCTCAGGCCCATTCTGCCTTCGATGAATCCCTCCACGAACCGCCGGAGGTCTGGGCCTTGGTAGCGTGCGAGCACCACAAAGTCATCCGCGTAGCGGACCAGTCGTGCGTTCGCCCACCACCGCGGGCCCGTCTCCCTCATGTGAAAGATCTTGTCGAACCAGTGAAGATAGGCATTGGCCAGCAGAGGGGAGATGACCCCTCCCTGGGGTGTGCCTTG
Source organism: Vicinamibacteria bacterium (assembly GCA_035291825.1). Lineage (GTDB taxonomy): Bacteria > Acidobacteriota > Vicinamibacteria > Marinacidobacterales > DATDRI01 > DATDRI01. Next base: position 925 of record DATDRI010000487.1, read on the forward strand.
ACGGCTCCGGCGCACTCGTGGTCCGCCGTCGTCGTCTTTGTCCACCACCGGCACTTGCAACCACATCCGGATGAGCGCCAACACGCTTCGGTCCGCTATGCGGTATTCCACGGCCTTCATTAGCTTGTCGTGGGGAATCGAGTCGAAGTAACCCTTCAGGTCGGCATCGTAGACCTCGGTGAATCCCGCCTTCACGTGCTGCTGGATGGCGTCCAGGGCCTGCTTCGTGCCTCGTCCTCGTCGGAATCCGTAGGAGCATTCCTCGAAATCCGCCTCGAATATCGGCTCCAGAATCAGGTAGGTCGCCATCTGGACCACTCGGTCCCGCACCGTCGGTATCCCCAAGGGACGCTGCCGGCCATCGGGTTTCGGAATATACGTCCGACGTATCGCTTGAGCTTTATAGGTCTTCTCGCGAAGCTCTCGCTCTATCTCGTCGAGAAACTTCGCGGAGCCGCCCTCCGAGTGGTCGATTTGGTCGATCGTCACTCCATCGACTCCCGGTGCGCCCTGGTTGGCTCGCACCTGCGCCCATGCCGTCTCCAGCGTGTCGCGCCGATAGATCCGGTCGTACAACGTGTAAAACCGAAACCTCGGCTCTTGCTTGGCTTTCTGGTGCAGCTTTTGTCTCAGACGGGAGAGCTTCTCGGGCATCCTTCGACTCGCTCCCGTTTCCGGGAGTTCATCTATCCATACCCAAAATTCCGTAGTAGAACTCTCGCTCAAGCGGTTCTCCCTTCCTCTTACTCCAGCTCGCTGTGGTAGGGCTCTTTCGCTCCACGGGCGTTACCCCGCTTCTTCGCTACAATGGGCCCCGCCGACTCCCGCTCTGGCCGCCACATCGGTTATGTCTTCCCGACGGGCGTTGGGTTCCACCCACCTCACGGGTCTCCCAGGTTCCTTTGTCAGTCTCTTGGAGCGCGCTGTCCCCAACCACCCCGGCCAAGTCCCCTTGGCTGCTTTCGCTCGTTCTTCACCACGGGGCTACGGGCTTCGGGACCCTTGGAGTCCTTGGCCACTCGGCTTAGCGTAACGAGGTCGAATCGGGTTCACTTGCGTTACGGCTCGCTCCTTCGCCTTCAGAGGCTTCGACTCGCCGGTTGCCCGACGCGCCGCTCTGTCAGCTACATGTCGTACGAGCAATTCACATGGCAGACTCCTTTCATCCTGCTAGACTGACCAGGCTTAACCTGGCGCACCAAAGGCGCAAGGAACGCCAGGGCGCAAAAAAAGGAAAATCCAACACAACGGGGATACGGGGACAGGAGGAGATAGG
>DATDRI010000488.1:0-4507 GCA_035291825.1 Vicinamibacteria bacterium
GGTCTTTCCCTGATTCTTGTCGTCGCCCGCGACCACCCAGATGTCGGTGTTGTAGTTGCGGTCCGGCTCATCGGTGCGGTTACTGACGAAGGCGATGTGCTTGCCGTCGGGTGACCAGGCGGGCTCGGTGTCGTCGTAGTCACCGGACGTGATCTGGGCCTGCTCTCCCGTTTCGACATCCAGCACATAGAGGTGGGTGCGGCGATGGTCCAGGTAGCCGACATAGTCTTCCTTGAATTGCAGGCGGTCGATGACCCATGGCTTGGGTGTCTTCTCTTCCTCGTCGTCATCGCTCTCTTCCAATTCCTCGGGTGACGCGTCTTTGATGACCAAGACCATTCGCCGGCCGTCGGGTGACCAGTCGAAGGAGGAGACGCCTTGCACGACCTCGGTTCGCTGCACCGGGTCTCCGCCCTGGCGGAAGAGCGTCCACACCTGAGTCTCCTGGTCGTTGCGGTCGGAGAGAAACGCCAAGTATCTCCCGTCGGGACTCCAGCGGGGACGGGAGGCAGAGCTCCCTTCCGAGGTCATGGGGATGGGCTCGCCTCCCGCGGCCGGAACCATCCAGATGCGAGTCTCGGTGTCGTCTTCCTCCAGGTTCGCAGTTTCGACCGAGTAGGCGATCCACAAGCTGTCGGGACTGATCTGCGGATCGGATACGTTACGGAACCGAAAGTAGTCGTCGATGGTCAGGGCGCGCGGCTGCGCGGCATGAGCCCATGACGTGGCGAGGATGAGTGCAAAGCAAGACAGCAAGACGTGTTTCATCGGACTCCCCGTGGCGATGCTCTTATTCTGGATCTATAGCTTAGCCCAGTCCTTCAAGATCTGCCGGCTAGCATTGTAACCGGGGGCCCCGCTGATGCCTCCCCCCGGATGGGTCGCGGAGCCACAGAGATAGAGGTTGGGAACGGGGGTCCGGTAGCGCGCCCAACCGGGGACCGGTCTCATGAAGAGCATCTGATCCAGTGCCAGATCTCCCTGATGCAGGTTTCCCTCGGGAAGGCCGTAGATCTCCTCGAGGTCCAACGGTGTCAAGACCTGTCGATGCAGAACCGACCCTTTCAGGTTCGGGGCGTACTCGTTGAGCGTATCGACCACGGAATCACCGAGCGCTTCCCCACCGTCCCTCCAGTTTTCCCCTCGGAGATGGTAGGGGGCGTACTGCATGATGATGGACAGGACGTGTCGGTGGGGAGGAGCCAAACTGGGGTCGGTCAGCGATGGAATCGTCGCCTGGAGAAAGGGCTGAGCGGAGAAGCGGCCGTACTTGGCGTCGTCGAAGGCGTGCTCCAGATAGTCCATGGTGGGACCGATCTGTATCAGGCCTCGGTGCTGAGCAGCCGGCTCCTTGCTGGGAAGACAGGTGAAGTTGGGTAGCTCGCTCAGGGCCAGGTTGATCTTGGCGATCACCCCTCGGTATCGGATGCGCTTCAATCGTAAGAGGAAATCTGTGTCGAGGCTGGCGGGATCGAGCAGCTTCAAGAAGGTCGTGCGAGGATCGGCACTGGAAACGACGAGGTGGGCGGCGAGCTCGTCGCCATTCGCCAATGCCACTCCCGAGGCTCGGCCGTTCTTTATGATGATCCGAGCCACCGGAGCGCCCGTTCGGATCTCGGCGCCACGCGCCTTGGCGGCCTCCGCCATGGCTTTGCTCACACTACCCATGCCACCACGGGGAAGTCCCCAGGAGACGAGCGGCCAGCCCGACTGGCCCAGGTGGTGGTAGAGAAAGACAGCGGCGCTCCCGGCGGCGCGCGGACTGAGAAAGACTCCCTCGATGCCCCGGCTGGCCAGGGCTGCTTTCAAGGCTTCCCCCTCGAACCACTCGTGGAGCAGATCCGCCACCGACATGGGGAGGATGCGAAAAAGCTGGTGCATGTGTGTCGCACCGAGACGGCGCACGCCCCAAGCGAGCCGCAGGAGCTCCAGCAGATCGGAAGGGCTCGCGCCATTCGGTCGCGGAGCCGGTTGTGAAAGCATGGGCCGAAGGAACGCGGTCAGCTTCTGAATCAGCTGGGCAAACCGCGGATAGGCTTCCGCATCGGTCTTTGAGTGACGCTCGATCTCACGAAGTGTCTTCTCGTGTTCCTGCCAGATCGTCAGGTGACTTCCGTTGGCGAGCGGCAGGAAGACCGCAGGGTCGAGCGGCAGAATCTCCAAACCGTGGCGACCGAGATCCAGGTCGCGGAGAACCTGAGGCAGAAGGAGCCCGCACAGATCGGTCGTCGGGGAGGCCTTGAATCCTGGGGCGAACTCTTCGGTCACCGCCCTGCCGCCGAGCACCTCTCGGCGCTCGAGCACCAGGACTCTCTTCCCCGCTTTCGCCAAATAGGCCGCGGTCACCAGTCCGTTGTGCCCGGCTCCGATGATCAACGCGTCGTATTTAGTGCTCGCGGGGCCCCACCCCCGCTCGCCGCCCTCGCTCTTCGCTCGGGCGTAAACCCGGCCAGATTCCCTTGCGCTCGCATTCAATGGGCAATTCCTCCTGGCCGGCGGCCCTCCGCGCCGAAACCCGTGCTCGCAGGGCCCCACCCCCAAGCGGTCGGCCCAGCGACTCCGCGCCTCCGCGACGGCTGAGGGCTCCCTAGCCGGCGGCCCCTCCGGGCCGCGACACGCCTAAAGGCCATGCCAGTCTTTCAGTAACTCCTGAGCGGCCAGCTTGCCCGGTGCTCCCATCACGCCTCCGCCGGGGTGGGCTCCCGATCCGCAAAGGTAGAGGTTGCGAATCGGTGTCCGATACTTCGCCCAGCCCGGAACGGGCCGCAGGAAGAAGAGCTGATCCAAAGTCAGCTCGCCGTGGAAGATGTTCCCTTCGGTGAGACCGATCTTCTGCTCCAGATCCCACGGCGTCAGCACCTGCCGATGCAAGATGGCGTTTTTCAAATTGGGGGCGTACTCGCTCAAAGTATCCACGACTGCGTCACCGAATGCTTCTCGCTTCTCTTCCCAGGTGCCTTCTCTGAGATGGTAGGGAGCGTATTGCACGAAGATCGACATCACGTGCTTTCCGGGAGGCGCCATGGAGGGATCGATCACCGAGGGAATGAGAATATCCATATACGGTCTTCGCGAGTAGTCCCCGTACTTGGCGTCGTCGTAGGCCTGCTCGAGGTAGTCAATGCTGGGACTGATGGAGATGGAGCCGCGCAGGTGCGGCCCGTCGCCGGGAAAGCAGGTAAAGTTCGGAAGCTCGTCGAGCGCCAGGTTCACTTTGCCGGAGGAGCCGCGGATCTTGAAGCGGCGTACCCCTTCCGCAAACTCCGAATCCAGCTCGCTCGGCTCGATCAATTTCAGGAAAGTGCGTTTGGGGTCGAGGCTCGAGACCACCGCGCGGGCGCGGATCTCGTCGCCGTTCTCCAGCACGACGCCCTCCGCCTTGTTGTTCCTGACGAGAAGTCGAGCGATGGGTGCCTCGGTGCGGATCTCTGCACCTAGGCTTCTTGCCGCGGAGGCGATGGACTCCGCCACCGTTCCCATCCCCCCCCGGGGGAAGCCCCAGGATCGGAAAACGCCGTCAATCTCTCCCATGTAATGGTGCAAGAGGACGTAAGCGGTTCCCGGTGAGCGAGGCCCCAGAAGGGTGCCGATGATCCCGCTCGCCGACATGGTGGCCTTGAGCGGGTCGCTCTCGAACCACTCGTCCAGGAAGTCGGCCGAGCTCATGGTCATGAGCTTGGTGAGATCGTAGAGGCGATCTCCTCCCAGGCCTCGGAATTGGCGGGCGAGTCTGACGAGCCCCGAGAGGTCCGACGGTTTCAGAGAGCTCGGCTCGGGGGGCACCGTGGCCAGTAGCGTCCTAACTGTCCGAGAAAGGTGGTACATCATGGTACCGAACTGTCCGTAGGCCTCGGCGTCCTTGCGGGAATGCCGCACCAGGTCCCGGCGGGTCTTGGCCTGGTCGTGCCAGCGGGCGAGGTAATCACCATCAGGAAGGGGCGTAAATGTGCCGTCCAGTGCAAGAAGCTGCAGACCGTGCCGCGCCAGCTCCAGCTCTTCTATGATCTCGGGCCGCAGGAGGCTTACTACATAGGAGCAAACCGAGTACTTGAAACCTGGGTAGAGCTCCTCGGTGACCGTCGCGCCGCCGACCAGGTGTCGGCGCTCCAGGACGACGACCTTCTTACCGGCCTTGGCCAGGTAGGCGGCATGGACGAGCCCGTTGTGGCCAGCGCCGATGACGATAGCGTCGAAAGGCTTGGGCATGCTCCGATTTGACTCTCGGCTCTTCGTCTTACGCTTGAGACGTCGCGTTGCGTGATGGCAACGGATCGCAGAGAATAGCACGGCAGCTGGTCAATGAGATAGTCGAGAGGTAGCGGAGTAGACGCCGCATGTTGATAAGCTTCATCGTGTTCGTCGCCACCACCAAGCCATGGCAGTAGGCACGCCCTTTCATTCCCGAACGTCTGTTCTCTGCACCAGCATGAACTGGCGTCAATGGTCCGGTTACTTTGCAGCCAGCTCCTATGACGATTTCCACGAGCCGGAGTACCACGCCATTCGA
>DATDRI010000489.1:0-2511 GCA_035291825.1 Vicinamibacteria bacterium
CGAGCGCCGCGGCGGTCGGCTCGTTGATGATGCGCTTCACGTTCAGCCCGGCAATGGTTCCGGCATCCTTGGTCGCTTGGCGTTGACTGTCGTTGAAGTAGGCCGGCACGGTGATGACCGCATCGACCACTTTCTCTCCCAAATAGTCCTCGGCCGCCTGCTTCAATTTTTGCAGGATCATGGCCGAGATCTCGGGGGGAGAGTATTTCTTCCCTCGCACCTCGACGCGGACATCACCGTTCGGTCCCTTCACCACCTTATAAGGAACGAGGCGGGCTTCTTCCGGCACCTCATCGAGGCGTCGACCCATGAACCGCTTGATGGAGTAGATGGTGTTTTCGTGGTTGGTGATGGCCTGGCGGCGGGCGACTTGCCCTACCAAACGCTCCGATTCCTTGGTGAACGCGACGACGCTCGGCGTTAACCGACCCCCTTCGGAATTGACGATGATCTTCGGTTCCCCCCCCTCCATCACGGCAACAGCCGAGTTCGTGGTTCCGAGGTCGATTCCTATGGCTTTTCCCACTTTCTTCACCTCCAAACTCTTGTATCTCTTAGGGTTTCTTTGGTCATGTGATCGCGGCCTGGGAGCCTGGAGACTCTCCGAAGCCAAAGTAATTATATGCAATCAGAGTCAAATTTGTCAACATAATATTAGTATAAACATATCAATATTATTGATATTGAATATATCAACTGATACATTAGCGTCCGAAATCCTTCGACTTAAGGAGCCCGGCTGGAGAGGACCGCCCGTTCTGGAAGTCGCCGAGTGAAGCGAAGCCCTTCCTGGCCGATGTGGGTTGGGATCCCTTATTGCGCTTTCATGCTAGGCTCTAGAAAAGCGTCGGAGCGAGTCAGACGAAGGAGGAGGAACCTTGAAAAGTTCGATGGTGATGGGGGTGACCCTGCTTCTGGCTGGTCTGGTCGATGTCTCGGCGCAGTCTCTCGCCGAAGTGGCGAGGAAGGAAAAGGAAAGACGCCAAGCACTCGGCGAGACCAAGGTCGAGGCCTACGACGATCGCAGTCTGGGGGGTCGGGGCCTCAGCGTGCCTTCCCCTCCGCCCGCCGCCGTCGCGCAGGGGTCGGTAGAGGCCAGTGGAAGCGAGGAAACCGAGGACACCGAGGAAATCGAGGAAGAAGATCCTACACAGACGGAGGCTTACTGGCGCGACCGCAAGGCCGCTATTGAGAGACGGATTTCGGACATCGAGTCCCAACTCAATCGCCCGGGCTTCTCTTCCGATCCGTCCAATATGATGCGCCGGACGCAACTGGAACAGCAGTTGGAGCAAGCGCGTTCCGATCTGGCCGCTCTGCAAGCCGACGCGCGGCGCCAGGGTATTCCGCCGGGATGGGTCCGCTGAGCTGCCAATTGCCGAGCGGCTAAACGGCGGCAGCCTCCACGCGGTTGCGGCCGCGCTGTTTAGCGCGGTAGAGAGCTAGGTCGGCGCTCTTGAGCAACACGTCCTCGGTGGTGCCGTCGTCCGGGTAAGCGGCGGTACCGATGCTCACCGTGATGCCCTCCAAACCCGGCACCTGCTCGTTGAAGGAGAGCTTCTCGATGGATTTCCGGATCTTCTCCGCCAGGGCCTTGGCCGCGTGGCCAATGGTGGATGGCAGGACGACCACGAACTCCTCTCCTCCCCAGCGTGCGACCACGTCAGAAGCGCGGATCGTTTGGGACAAGCTCAGAGAAAAGCTGCGAAGTACCTGGTCGCCCGCGTCGTGGCCGAAACGGTCGTTGATCGTTTTGAAAAGATCGATGTCCAGCATGAGCACCGCCAGAGGCTGTGCGTACCGAGACGCCATCGCCAGCTGTTTCTGGAGGTGGCCTTCCAGAAAGCGGCGGTTGTAGAGACCGGTCAGCTCGTCCTGTATCGCCCTCTGCTGCAGCTGCCGGAAGTAGCGGACGTTCTGGAGGATGGGCGCCGCGTAGTCCACAAAGCCACGGGCCAGCTCGGTCCGCTCCTCTCCCCAGTACGGCTCATGCGAGCTGTCCAGGTGGATGACCCCAATCGTGGAACCGCCCACCACCATGGGAAGACAAAGGTAGCTCTTGCCGCCTTCGGTGGAAGACTTCACCGGGCAAGGGAGCTCGTTAGGCCCGTCGTAGCGAAAAGCCTTGCCGGTGCGATAGGCGATGCAGCTCGCCGCGTCGATTCGCGACGAGTCACCGCAACGGCCGGGCAAGCCAACGTGCTGCGTGACTTCGAGAGTCTTGTCTTCCGGGATCGGCCGGTACACCACCGACTGGCTCGGCCCGACCAATCGGTCGAGATAATGAAGGAGAGCGGCGATGACCTCCGACTCCGCCTGCGCAGTCTGGATGCGCGCCGAGTAGTCACGCCAAGCGGCGAGGTGCTCGGTGCGCGTCTTCTCCGCCTCGTAGAGCCGGGCGTTGTCTATGGCAATCGCCGCCTGATTGGCGAATGAGATCAGAATGCGAACGTCTTTCTCGCCGAAAGCGTCGGCACGCTCATGCTCGATATCGAGGACTCCGATCAGGTT
>DATDRI010000490.1:0-14421 GCA_035291825.1 Vicinamibacteria bacterium
TTTGCAACGTCATGACCCAACCGGGGGAAACCACGGGTTACGGACTGACGGAGCACGTGGAGGCCCTGCTGAGACATTGCCCCGGGCTCCGCCTCTCTTTCATTCTCGCCAACGGATCTCCGGTCCCGGAAGCCACTCTAACGCGTTATCGATCGGAGGGCGCCGAACAGGTCGCCATCCCACCCGCCGGAGAGAAGGTGCTCCCTTGTCCCGTTCTGGTGGAGAATCTGTTGGGCTCGGGAGAGCCGCTCCGACACGACGGCGTAAAGACGGCGGGAGTCCTCCAATCGCTTTTTCGCCGTGCCCGCCTCGCGGCCTCGGCCTCCTGGTAGCCGGCAGCCGCCTCGGGCCAATCGTGTTAATCTAGATCTCACAGAATGCCGTCGCAGCTTACCCTGGTTCTGTGGGCCGGGTCCGGTCAGATCTTCCAGAAGGATCTCTTCGGCCGGCCGCTGTGGCAGCGCACCCGCGAGGCTGCCCAGCCCCTTGGGCCGGCACGCACGCTTCTGGTGCTCAACAAGACCAGCCGCATCCCACCCCATTCACTGGAAGGAGTCCAGCCGGTGCCCCGGGCCCGGTTGTGGGAGTCCATCGCTCAACTGCAAGGACGGTTGCTTCTCCTTCCCGCCGACATGCCCTGTATCGGCGCCAGCAGCTTGAGGCGCCTATTGGCCGCTTCCCGATCCGGAGCCAGTCGCCTACTCGCCCCGGATCAGGAAAGACCCACTTCGGTCTTGTGCTGCGCCGCGGCCCGCTTGAAGACAGAGCAGCGCGCCTTAAGGAACGGTCTCGAGACTCTCGGCCGCGACTGGGAAGGTTTCAAGACGGTTCGGGCGGAGTCGGAAGAGCTCCTGCGGGTGAGGAGCGCCGCCGATTGGGCCCGGGCGGTCCAGATTCTTCGTCGCCGAACCTGCCAGAGACTCGTCGCTCGCGGAGTGCTCCTCGACGATCCCGATACCGCCCAAGTGGATCCCGACGTGACGGTCGGGCGGGGAACCCGAATCCGCAGTTGGGTGGTCATCGAGGGGGCAAGCCGCATTGGATCTCACTGTGACATCGGCAGCTTCACCCACATCGTCGATTCGGTGGTGGGCTCCCACACGGTGCTCCTCGATCATTGTTACATCCGCGGGAGCCACATCGGTCGCCGCGCCCAAGTCGGCCCCTTCGCTCATCTCCGCCCCCAGTCGACACTCGGCAACGACAGCAAAGTGGGGAACTTCGTGGAGATGAAGAAGTCGGTCCTGGGCGCCGGCAGTAAGGCCCCCCATCTCAGTTATCTCGGGGACGCTCGGATTGGGCGAAAGGTGAACGTGGGCGCCGGCACCATCACCTGCAACTACGACGGGAGCGCCAAGCACCAGACGGTGATAGAAGACGGCGCCTTCATCGGCAGCGACGTGCAGCTGGTGGCCCCGGTGCGGATCGGTCGAGGTGCCTACGTGGCGGCAGGCTCTTCCATCGTGGAAGACGTTCCCGCCGGATCCCTGGCCATCGCTCGCGCCCGTCAAGTCGTGAAAATGGGGTATGCCCGCCGCCGCAGAACGAAGAAAAGAAAGTCGTAGAACATCATGTGCGGAATCATTGGCTACGTCGGACCCAAGCCCACGGTTGAAATCCTCATCGATGGGCTCAAACGCCTCGAGTATCGAGGCTACGACTCCGCGGGCCTGGCGGTGGTGCGCGACGGCACTCTCCGCGTCCTCCGCTCCCAAGGGAAGCTCAGCAACCTGGAGCGCCAGCTCTCCGGCGCCGAGCTGGATGGGAGCTACGGACTCGGCCACACTCGCTGGGCGACCCACGGCCGTCCCAATGAGGAGAACGCACATCCTCACCGCGACTGTACCGGATCGCTCGTCGTCGTCCACAATGGCATCGTGGAAAACTACTTGGACCTCAAGGGACAACTCTCCTCGGAGGGCCACCGCTTCGTCACCGAGACCGACACCGAGGTCATCGCCCACTTGTTGGAGAAACATTGGAAGACCAATTTGGAGCAAGCCGTCTTCGATGCCCTGAAAGAGCTGAAGGGTGTCTACGCTTTCGCGGCCCTTTCCGCAAAGGATCCCGATAAGCTCGTTGCCGCTCGTAACGGTCCTCCTCTCGTGGTCGGACTCGGGGAAGATGAGACGGAGGCCTTCATCGCCTCCGACGTTCCCGCCTTCTTGTCGCACAGCCGCAATGCCGTCTTCCTCGACGACGGGGAGGTAGCGGTGATTCGCCCCGGGAAACTAAGCCTGTTCGATGGCGAGGGCCGCCCGCGGGACCGTGCGCCCACCCGAATCACCTGGGACCCGGTCCAGGTGGAGAAGCAGGGCTTCAAGCACTTCATGTTGAAGGAAATTCACGAGCAGCCGCGAACCATCCGGGACACGCTGCTGGGACGCTACTCCCTGGACTCGGGGACCGTACACCTAAAGGAACTAGGCTTGGACGCGGGCTTCATCCAGGGACTCCAGAAGATCACCCTCATCGCCTGCGGCACCAGCTGGCATGCCGCGCTGGTCGGCAAGTTTCTCATGGAGGCGAGCGTCCGCCTGCCCGTACAAGTCGACGTCGCCTCGGAGTTCCGATACCGAACCCTGGTTCTCGGGAAAGAGGACCTGGTGGTGGGAATCAGCCAATCCGGGGAGACGGCCGATACCCTGGCCGCGCTTCGCGCCGCGGGGGAGACTGGTGCCACCACCCTCGCCATCTGCAACGTCATGGGGAGCATGATCACCCGCATCACCAACGCCACCCTATACACCCACGCCGGTCCGGAAATCGGAGTCGCCTCCACCAAGTCCTTCGCCGCGCAGCTGGTCGCCCTCCATCTACTCGCCCTTTACTTGGCTCAGGTCCGGGGACGGCTCTTCCCGGAGGAAGGGCGCCGCAGCCTGAGCGAGCTGGCCCGCGCCGCACATTTGCTGGAGCAAGTGCTCCTTCTGGCACCCGGCATCGAGGCCATCGCCCGGGATTTCTACACGGCCTCGAACTTCCTTTATCTGGGTCGGGGAGCCCTCTACCCGATCGCGCTCGAGGGCGCGCTGAAGCTCAAGGAGCTTTCCTACATTCACGCCGAGGGATACCCCGCCGGAGAGATGAAGCATGGCCCCATCGCACTCATCGACGAGCGCATGCCGGTGGTGGCGCTGGCGCCTTCCGATTCCCTTTTCGACAAGATGGCCAACAATATTCAAGAGGCCAAGGCGCGCGGGGCACGCATCATCGCCTTCGGCTCGGAAGGCGAGTCCCGGCTGAAGCAGATCCTGGACGAGGACTCCGATCGGTTGATCCAGCTTCCACGTCACCCCGAGGCCATCTCGCCCCTGGTGGCAGTGGTGCCGCTTCAACTTCTCGCCTACTACATCGCCGTCGCCCGAGGTTGTGACGTCGACCAACCGCGCAATCTGGCGAAGTCGGTGACTGTTGAATAGGTCGACGGGCTCCGCCTCAAAAGGCCCTGACGACATCCTCTCCGAGCTCAATTCCGGGCAGCGAGCAGCCGTCACCGCCCCCGAGGGGCCGGTGCTGGTCCTGGCGGGTGCCGGCAGCGGGAAGACTCGGGCCATTGCTCATCGCATCGCCTTCTTGATTCGGGAAAGAGGCGCCCCGCCCTGGACGATCCTGGCCGTCACGTTCACCAACAAGGCGGCGGGAGAGATGCGGGCTCGGATCGACGCTCTGGTCGGAGCAACCGCTTCCGACCTTTGGGTCTCCACGTTCCACGCTCTCGGAGTGAGACTCCTCCGACGGTTCGGACCCGATATCGGACTCCCCTCGGGGTTCATGGTGTACGACGAGCAGGACCGTCGGGCCCTCCTGCGTCGCGTTCTTCAGGAGCTCGGTGTCACCGAGCGCGAATACCCGCTGCCGCGGCTCGCCGCCGCCGTCTCTCAGAGAAAGAACGCCGCCTTCGGCGGAGAAGATGCGCCCCGCTGGTGGAGGGAACGTGACCGAGTGATTCTGGATCGCGTGCTCGAGCGCTACCACGGTCTTCTCCAGGCGGACAGGGCCGTCGACTTCGACGATCTCCTCATCCGCTCCGTCGAGCTTCTGGAATGCTCGGACAAGGCAAGGGCCTTCGCGGAGCGCCGATTCCGCCACCTCCTGGTCGATGAGTACCAGGATACCAACCGAGTTCAATACCGGCTCATGAGACTTCTCGCTCCCCACCGGAACATTTTCGTGGTAGGCGACGAGGATCAGTCCATCTATAATTTTCGCGGAGCGGATCTGCGAAACATCCTCGAGTTCGAAAAGGATTTCCCGACCGCCCAGTTGGTGAAGCTGGAAGACAACTACCGCTCCACCAGCTCCATTCTCGACGCCGCCGCCACTCTTATCGCCCATAACGAAGAACGAAAGGGCAAGACGCTCGTCGCCCAAAGGGGCGCCGGTGAGAAACCCACGGTATATGCCGCCGCCTCCGATAGCGGCGAGTGCGTCTTCGTTGCGGATCGGATCGAGTCTCTGCGGAAGCAGTCGCCTGGCACCCGCATCGCCGTACTGTTCCGGACTCACGCGCAGACGAGACTCTTCGAGGAAGAGTTCGTGCGGCGCGGCATCCCTCACGTCTTGGTGGGGGGCCAGCGATTCTACGACCGGCGAGAAGTGAAGGATGCTCTTTCTTATTTGCGGCTGGTCTTGAACCCCCACGACAATGCGAGCTTCCCGCGAGCCATCGGCTCACCTCCGCGCGGCTTCGGCGGGGCAACTCTGGCGATGACCCAACAGACCGCCACCGAACGCGGCCTCTCTTTTTGGGATGCGGCCGCTCAACTGGCCGAGGAGAATGCCATCCCCGCCCGCGCCAGCCAGGGATTCGAGTCCTTCCGCAGGCTCCGAGAGTCGCTGGCCGATCTGGTAGGCAAGACCACTCTCGGGGAGCTCGTGCAGAAGGCAATCGAGGAGAGCGGCCTCACCGGTTCCCTGGGGAGAGAGAACACGGTGGAAGCGGAAGCCCGGCTCGAGAATCTGCGCCAGTTGGTGACCGCCGCCACCGATTACCAGGAGAGGGAGGGCGAGCCCTCCTTGGCCGGCTTCTTGGACGCCGTCAGCTTGCTGACCGATCTCGACACGGTCAAGGAAGAGGCACCCTGCCTCCTCATGACCCTCCATAGCGCCAAGGGGCTGGAGTTCGATGCGGTCTTTCTCACCGGCCTCGAGGAGGGACTCTTCCCCCACTTCCGCTCCGCCGGCGACCGCCGTGCGATGGAAGAGGAGCGTCGCCTCTGCTACGTGGGCATGACGCGGGCTCGGACTCTATTGGTTCTCACCTATGCTCTCAGCCGAAGATCTGCACTAGAGAAGGAAGGCCGTACTCCGTCTCGCTTCCTGGACGAGATTTCTCCCCAGCTCCTACACCAAGACCCCTCCGCCGAACCGTCCTCCCCTGCCCGGACCCCGGGGCATTTCTTTCCGGGCACGGTGGTGAGACACCCGCGCTTTGGAGAAGGAACCATCGTGGAAGCCGAGCCTCCGGGAAGCGAGCAGAAGATCACGGTGCTTTTCCGCGGCGCCGGCCGTAAGAAGCTGGTCGCCCGTTTCGCCCATCTCGAAGTCGTGAAGGGTGGTCGGCCGCAAAAGCCGTCGCACCCTCGGCGTCCTTACCCGGTCCGGACCCCCGGCCCGTTGGACTAGCAGGGCGAGGAATGCCCGCTCTAACTCACGGGCGCCCACTTCCCCAATGAATCCCTTCGCCCAGCTCCCCCTCGGCCTCTGCCAACTTCCGCTGATTCTCCTGGTCGCGAATTCGGACCAGCAAATCGGTCATGTCGGGATCGCCCGGAAACTCCTCGGCTGCTGCGGTCAGGCAAGTCCGAGCTTCCTCGTACCGGCCTAGCTCGGCAAGCGCTTCGGCTCGCATCTGGTAGGCCTTGCGGCGAAAAGCGGGATCCTCGGTCATTCCGAGAAGAGCCAGCAAGCTTCCGAGGGCTTCGTCGCTCCGACCCGCTAGTCGTTGGATGTGGGCCAACCGGAGATAGGCGCCGAACGATTCCTGGTCTTGGGGGAAGTCCTCGATGACCCGGCGGTAGGCCTCCGCCGCACCTTCCATGTCGTCGGTGGTGTATCGGGAGTCCGCGATGTCCAAGAGGAGGGACTTCCGCTGCTCGGGATCGGTCTCTTCCAAAAGGAGGAGCTCGTACTCCCGGATCGCCTTTTCTGGCTCCCCTAGGTCCTCCGAATACATGCGCGCCAACAGACGGCGTGCATCTCGCGCCACCGCGCTGTCCGGGTAGGAAAGCAGGATCTTGCGAAAAGTAGAGCGGGCGGCGTCCACGTCTCTTCGCTGCAGATAGTGGATGAGCGCTAGTTCGTAGAGGGCCTGAGCGGCCTCCGGGGTCCCGGGAGCTTGAATGGTGACCTCGGTGTACCGCTCGAGCGCTTCCCCATACCGACCCCGACCGAGCGCTTCGCGTGCTGCGGTGAGCTCGTCGGACCCTGGCGACGAACAGGCGACCCCCACGCCGATCAAGACACCGGCGAGAGAGTAGAGAAGACTGGTCCGGGCGGTCATGGCTCCTGCTCGTGCGCCGGCCGCCTCGAGGGCCGGCCGAGGGACGGGGGGTATTCTATCGCGGCGGGAGCACGGTCGGTCAACTCGTCGCGTCGTCGTTCTTGGCGGGGTCGCCTTCTTCTTCCTGTTTTTCCGCGAGTTTCGCCACCGCCACCACGTGATCTCCTTCATCGACGTCAATGAGCCGCACTCCTTGGGTGGCCCGACCGTGGACCAAGATTCCTTTCACTCTCAGGCGAAGGATCATCCCGTTGCCGGTGACGACCATGACCTCGTCTTCCTCGCCCACGAAACGCACACCGACCACCGGGCCGTTCCTGGGAGTCGTCTTGATGTTGATAATCCCCTTTCCTCCACGGCTCTGCAGTCGGTACTGGTCGAGGGCGGTCCGTTTTCCGTACCCCTTTTCGGTAACGGTGAGCAGAGTTCCTTCCTTCTCCGCGACCGCCATGCCCACCACCTGGTCACCCTCCCGAAGCCTAATCCCCTTCACGCCTCCGGCGGTTCGCCCCATGGGGCGAACGTCGGACGCGGCAAAGCGAATGGCCAGGCCTTTGCGGGTCGCGATCACCGCCTCGTCCCCCGCTCCCGTCACCGCGGCCGCAATCAGAGAGTCCCCCTCACCGATTCCGATGGCGATGATCCCCCGCGACATCGGATTGGCGAAGGCGGAGAGCGGTGTCTTCTTCACTCTGCCGCTTCGGGTAGCCATCAAGACATGCCGGTCCTCGGGAAACTCCTTGACCGGGCAGACCGCCGCCAACTTCTCGTTGGGGCTCATGGAAACGAGGTTGACAATCGCTTTGCCCTTGCCCGCCGATCCCACCTCGGGAATCTCAAGCACCTTGCACCAGTAGACCCTCCCGCGATCCGTGAAGATCAAGATGTAATCGTGACTGGAGGTGATAAAGAGCCGGTCCACGAAGTCCTCTTCCCGGGTTCGCATGCCGATGCGCCCCTTACCGCCGCGCTTCTGTTTGCGATAGACGGAAACCGGACTGCGTTTGATGTACCCCAGATGGGACACGGTGATGACCATGTCTTCTTCCGCGATCATGTCTTCCACGCGGATCTCGCGGGTCTTGGCTATGATCTCGGTGCGGCGCGGATCTCCAAATTTCTCTTTGACCTCTTGCATCTCGGCGCGAACGATCTCTTTGATCTTCTGCTCACTCCCCAGAATCGCTTTCAGCTCCGACACCAGTTCCTGTATCTCTTCGTGCTCCTTGACGATCTTCTCGCGCTCCATGCCCGTCAAGCGTTGCAGTTGCAGGTCGAGGATGGCTTGAGCCTGGATTTCCGAGAACTCGAACCTGGTCATCAGCTGATCCCGAGCGGCGGCAGGCGTGCTGGCGGCGCGGATGAGCTCGATGATTTCGTCCAGATGATCCAGGGCCTTGACGAAACCCTCCAGCACGTGGGCCCGGGCCTCCGCCTTTTGCAGCTCGAAGGTGGTGCGGCGACCGACGACCTCCCGCCGGAACTCGAGGAACTGGTTGACCACATCCAGCAGAGGGAGTACGCGGGGCCGGTTTTCCGAGATGGCGAGGACGATGATACCGAAGCTCGTCTGAAGCGCGGTGTGCTTGAAGAGGTTGTTCAGCACCACCTGCGGGACTTCCCCGCGCTTGAGCTCCACCACGATACGCATTCCCTGACGGTCCGATTCATCCCGTGGATCGGAAATGCCTTCGATCTTTCGGTCCCGCGCCAACTCGGCGATCTTTTCCAGAAGGCGCGCCTTGTTGACCTGATAGGGGATCTCGGTGATCACGATCGCTTGACGGTCCTTGCCGATGTCCTCGATCTCGGCGCGAGCCCGAATCTGAATGGTGCCCCGCCCGGTGCGGTAAGCCTGCTCGATGCCTTCCCTGCCGTGAACGAAACCGGCGGTGGGAAAGTCCGGCCCCGGTATGCGCTCCAAGAGCCCCTTGGTCAGCTGGGCAGGGGAGAGTTCGGGATTGTCCAGGACGAACGTCGCTCCGTCGACCACTTCTCCCAAGTTATGCGGGGGAATGTTGGTGGCCATACCCACTGCGATGCCACTTGCTCCGTTCACCAGAAGGTTGGGAACGACGGTGGGTAGCACGGTGGGCTCTTCGACGTTGCCGTCGAAGTTAGGCACGAAGTCGACGGTGTCCTTGTCCAAATCCTGCATCATGCTCTCGGCCAGAGGGGTCAGCCTGGCCTCGGTATAGCGGTAGGCGGCAGGAGGATCTCCGTCCACCGAGCCGAAGTTCCCTTGCCCGTCAATGAGGGGGTAGCGAAGGTTGAACGCTTGCGCCATACGCACCAAGGTGTCGTAGACGGCGGCGTCACCATGCGGGTGGTACTTCTTCAAGACCTCACCCACGATGCCCGCGCACTTGGAATACGGTCGATTGGGTAGGAGACCCTCGCGAAACATCGCGTAGAGCACGCGGCGGTGGGCCGGCTTCAAACCGTCCCGCACGTCTGGAAGCGCGCGGCCAATGATGACGGACATGGCGTAGTCCATGTAGGACTTCTTCATCTCGTCTTCGATATTGACCGGCAGCTGTTCCGCCGCTATGACCATCTGGTTCTCCTCATTTGCTCTCTAATCGCTCGTTGGTGGGGCAAGGACCGGTGAGACGCGCTTAGGGGTGTGCCTCCCGGGGACCGCTCCAAGACGCCGCGTCGGCCGAGAGCCGACGCCCGAAGAAAGCGCCGGTTCTCTTTCCACCCAGCCGCCCCCTGGGAAGTGGTTAAGACATCAGATGTCGAGGTTCTGCACTTCCAGCGCGTTCTCCTCGATGAATTGGCGCCGCGGTTCCACGGCATCGCCCATCAAGACGGTAAAAATGTCATTGGCAAGGACTTCGTCGTCGACTTTGACCTGGAGCAAGACCCGGACCTCCGGGTTCATGGTCGTTTCCCAAAGCTGCTCCGGGTTCATCTCACCCAAACCCTTGTATCGCTGGATGTGAAGTCCCTTCTTCCCCGCGCCCAGCAGAAACTGGATGAGCTCGTCGCGAGACTGGAGAGTCCGCTGTTCGGGTTTGCGCTCCTCGCCTTTTTCCGACTCGGCGCCCCGGCCATCGGTGGTGACGATAAGGGGCGAGCTCTCGAAAGGCTCGATTTCTTGGTAGAGGCTGAGCAGGGTGCGATACTCGGCGGCGGTGAGGAACTCCCGGCCTATGGTGGGCATGAAGCGACCCGTCTCTGCGCTCGCACCGCGCGGCACGATCTTGTAGAGGTTCTGCTCCTCGTCCCGCTCCACGGTGGCGTCGAGCCCCTGCTGGCGCAAGGGCTCCAATGCCTCCTCCAGCCATTGCTTGTCGGCCAGGATCGCCTCGTCCGCACCCACGCGCAGGAACTCGACCAGCAGCTCGGTGGGGTAGCCTCGCCGGTCGAGTCGGTCCAGGTGCCGGCCGTAAGCAATCATTTGTTCCAGGCGCCGCGCCAGATCCTCTCCCGCGTACTCCTTTCCGAGCTCGGGGATCACCACCCTGCGATTCTCTGCGGCCCGCGAGAACAGGTGCTTGTCCAACTCTCGCTCATCCTTGAAATAGACCTCGCTCCGTCCCTTCTTCACCTTGAACAGCGGCGGCTGCGCAATGTACAGGTGGCCGGCGGCGATGACCTGTGGCATCTTGCGGTAGAAGAAGGTCAGTAGGAGGGTGCGGATGTGGGACCCGTCCACGTCCGCGTCGGTCATGATGATGATGCGGTGGTAGCGGAGCTTGGAGAGTGTAAACTCCTCCTCGATGCCCGTACCCAGCGCCGCCACCATCACCTTGATCTCTTCGTTCTCCAGCATCTTGTCGAGCCGCGCCTTCTCGACGTTGAGGATCTTCCCTTTCAGTGGGAGAATGGCCTGAAACCGCCGGTCGCGGCCCTGCTTGGCTGATCCTCCGGCCGACTCCCCCTCCACCAGATAAAGCTCGGAAAGCGCCGGATCGCGTTCCTGGCAATCGGCGAGCTTTCCGGGTAAGCAGGTGTCGTCTAGGGCTCCCTTCCGCCGGGTGAGGTCGCGCGCCTTGCGGGCGGCCTCCCGCGCCCGGGCGGCCCCCACGACCTTGGAGACGATCTTCCTGGCAACGGGAGGATTCTCTTCCAGAAAGCGGGAGAACTCCTGATTGACCAGTGTCTCGACGAATCCTTTGACTTCGGTGTTGCCGAGTTTGGTCTTGGTCTGGCCCTCGAACTGAGGGTTGGGGATCTTGACGCTGACGACCGCCGTCAGACCTTCGCGAATGTCTTCCCCTTCGATCCCGCCGTGCAGGTCCTTGCTCAGATTGTTCGACGAGGCATAGCTGTTGATGGTTCGGGTGAGAGCGGCCTTGAAGCCGGAGAGGTGCGTGCCGCCTTCGTGCGTGTTAACGGTATTCGCGAAGGAGAAGACCGCCTCCTGGTAGGCCTCATTCCACTGCATGGCAATCTCGCATTCCATGTCTTGGGCCGCACCGACGAAAAGAAGAGGCGGACTGTGCAATGGAGTGCGGTTCTTGTTTAGATACTCGACGAACGAGACAATCCCACCGTCGAATTGGAACTCGTTCTTTTTCCCCTGCCGCTCGTCTTGGATGGATATGAGAATGCCGCGGTTGAGAAAGGCCAGCTCGCGGAGCCGTTGGGAGAGCGCGTCAAAGCTGAAGTCGAGGGTCTCGAAGATTTCCGCATCTGCCCGGAAGATTATGGTGGTCCCGGTCTTGTCGGTGACTCCCACCTTCTCCACCGGACCGGTAGGCAGTCCCTTCTGATAGGACTGCCGGTAAACGCCCCCATCCCGGCGTATCTCCAGCTCGAGCCTTTCCGAGAGTCCGTTCACCACCGAGACCCCGACTCCGTGAAGTCCGGCCGAGAACTTGTAGCTTCCACCGCCGAACTTGCCTCCGGCGTGAAGCCTGGTCATCACCACTTCTGCCGCCGGCTTTCCGGTCTTCTGCTCTACGTCGACCGGGATGCCCCGGCCGTTATCGACAACCGTAACGCTATTGTCGACATGGATGGTGACGTTGATCTCCGTACAGAACCCGGCGATCGCCTCGTCGATGCTGTTGTCGACGACTTCGTAGACGAGATGCCGCAGACCCTCCGGGCCGGTCGAGCCGATGTACATGGCGGGGCGCATACGGACGCCTTCCAAGCCCTCCAGGACACTGATCTCTTTCGCCGTATAGTCCTGACTCGGCACGTCGACCCCTTTCAGATCGCTGGGCTTCATAGAGGTTTCTCGGACGCTTCTCGAATCGTTTCGACGGGATCCTCAGGTTCTCATCGGCATGACGACGTAGCGGTAGTCTATTTCCTTTCCCGCGTCGGACGGTCGCAGCAGACATTGAGAGGAGTCGTCCTTCAACTCCAACCGGACACTCTCGGATTCTTCAACGCCGAGGAAATCAAGGATGTATTGGCCGTTGAAACCGACCTGCAGCCCCTCACCGGCGTAGTCCACCCCCAGCTCCTCCTTCGCTTCACCGAGCTCGGGATTCTGTGAGGATATCTCCATCAGCTCCGGTTTGATGGCAAATCGCACCGCCCGAGAGCGTTCATTAGCAAGAAGAGACACCCTCCGCAGGGCTCCTCCCAACGCGTCCCGGCGGCAAACCACCACTTTGTCATTGTCCTTGGGAATAACCTTGTCATAGGCGGGGAACTGGTCTTCTACCCGCTTCGACACCAAGAGGCGCTCCTGGACGCGAAAGAAGAGATGGTTCTCGCTCTGAGAGAACAAAACGTCTCCCTCAGACTCCCCCAACACTTTCAGCAGCTCGAGGAGAGTCTTCTTGGGAACGGTGACCGACAAGGACCCGTTGTCGGAGTCTCTCTTCACCTTGACTTCGATGTAGGCCAGGCGGTGGCCATCGGTGGCTACCATACGAAACCCCTGCGGACCTATTTCCAGCCTGGCACCGTTGAGGAAGTAGCGGCTATCGTCCGCGGTGATGGCGAAGCTCGTCTTGCGGATCATCTCTCGCAGCACGCCGCCGGGAATCACCGAGGCCGGCTCCTTGGGCGGCTCGGCCAGGGTAGGAAAGTCCGCTTTGGCGAGGCCAACCATCTTGAAATAGGATTTTCCACTGGTTATCGAGGCCCAGAAATTCTCCAGCTCCTTCAGCTCGATCTCAGGCTCGGTGACGGCCCGCACGATCTCAAAGAGCTTCTTCGCCGACAACGTCAGAGAGCCAGCCTTCTTCACCTTAGCCGGGAATCGAGACCGCAGCCCCACGTCCAGGTCGGTGGCCGCCAGCTCCACTTCCGAGTCCTGGGCATCTATGAGGACGTTCGCCAGAACCGGGATAGTGTTCTTCCGTTCCACAATGCCTTGAATCAAGGATAGCTCCCTCAGCAGCTCGTCCTTCCTCGCCGTGAACTCCATGGTTTCTTCCTTTATTAATAGGTAGATGTTAAACAAGTAAGTATATCAATAATGGGTTGTTGAAAAAAGCAGATCTTCTATAATTTCTTTTAAATGAGGCACTTGCGTGCAAAAGGCTCGATCGATGGAGGGGTGGATGGTAGGGTCATCCTTTGTGGAAAAAGGGGTGTAGAGCTTCAGAGGGGTTTATCCACAGGGGCTCTGAGTAACTCTGTTGATCTTTGGAGGACGGGAGGAGGGGGTTGAGAGAGCCGGCAAAGAGGACAAAAGGGTCTGGCAGGCGAGGGCCGGTCTTAGTGGAAGGACTCGATAAAGCCCTGAATGAGCTTGTCGAAGTCCCGGTCGGCGCCTCGCATGGTTTTCACCTTCCGGATGGAATGAATGACCGTGGAGTGATGTTTTCCACCGAAGCCTTTACCGATGTCGGGTAGGCTGGCGTGAGTGAGCTGTCTGGTGATGTACATGGCAATCTGTCGAGGGAGGGCGACCGACTTCGAGTTGTTTCGGGCCTTAAGGTCGGAGATCTTGAGGCTGTAGTGATCGGCGACGAACTTCTGGATCATGTCCAGGCTGATGACGCGATCTTCGTTGGGTAGGAGATCCCGCAAAACGTCCTGAGTCAGCTCTAGGTCGATCGGTCGGCCGGTGAGTGAAGAGTAGGCAATGAGGCGGATGAGCGAGCCTTCTAGCTCCCGGACGTTGGACTTGATCTTGGAGGCTATGAAGATGGCCACGTTATCCGGGATGTTGACGTGCTCGGCGTCTGCCTTCTTCCGGAGGATGGCAATCTTGGTCTCGAGGTCAGGAGCCTGGATATCGGCAGTCAGGCCCCACTCGAAGCGCGAGTGGAGCCTCTCCTCCAGTGTGGGAATGGCGCGAGGTGGAGAGTCACTGGTGATGGCAATTTGTTTCTGGGCGTCATAGAGCGCGTTGAACGTATGGAAAAACTCCTCCTGGGTGCGCTCCTTGCCGGCGATGAACTGGATATCGTCGATCAGTAGAACGTCGATGGAGCGCAGCCGTCGTCGGAAGTCGAGGATGCGGTCGTAGCGGATGGCATTGATGAGATCGTTCATGAACTTCTCGGCGGAGATGTAGACCAGCCGCACGCTGGTAACTTGGCGGAGGATTTGGTGACCGATGGCGTGCAAGAGGTGGGTCTTCCCCAGACCCACCCCGCCGTAGATGAACAAGGGGTTGTAGGCTCGCGACGGGGATTCGGCAACCGCACGCGCTGCGGCGTGCGCGAACTGATTGCTGGTCCCGACCACGAAAGTATCGAAGGTGTACTTGGCACTCAGGGGCGGCGACTCTCGGCTGCTGTCCAGCTCCGTGGAAACCGACTCTAAAGGAGCTTGCGAGGATGGGTCCGCTGCCGCCGGAGCCGCTTCGAAGACGATCTGCACCTCCTGACAGTCGAGCTCGTCGAGCGATTCATGAATGACTCCCGTGTAATGTTTGGTCAACCAGTCACGGAAGTGTGCGTTGGGGACCTGAATCGCTAAGGTGTTGTCGCTTTCTCTAAGTTGCCGCGTGGGGCGGAACCAAGTATTGAAACTGTGGCGGTTTACCTTCG
>DATDRI010000491.1:0-2632 GCA_035291825.1 Vicinamibacteria bacterium
GTGAAGGCCCGGCTCGTCGTCGTTGATGAAGACCGATGCGGTGATGTGCATGGCATTGACCAGGCACAATCCCTCGCGAACGCCACTTCCCCGGACGGCTTTCTCCACGTCCGGGGTGATGTTGACGAAATCCATTCGAGCCGGGACGTTCATGGTGAGGTAGGTCGTATGGCTCTTCAATGAACCGCCCCCAATTGAGTTTGGTCGAGTTTCGGACCGGCCCGCTGTACCCGGATGTCTTCTCCGTCCGGCTTATCCGGCTTATCCGCCGGGGCCGTCCGCCGAGAAGAAGTTCACCATGGAGTCGAGCTGGTCGCTCAGATCCTCAACCGTGTGCTGGAGCACGTTCCGGACAGACAGGATCCCGAGCACCCGGCCGTCGGAACCGACGACGGGAAGATGGCGAAAACGCCGTTCCACCATGAGGCGCAACGCCTCTCCGACCAGCATGTCCTTGCGAACCGTCTCGACCTCCCGCGTCATGACCTCTGACATCGTGGTAGTCTTGGGGTCTCGCCCTTCCAGGACGACCCGATTCATCAGGTCCCGCTCGGTGAATATGCCGACGAGCTCGTTCTTGTCCAGGACGGCCACCGCCCCCACCCCTTTCTCGCTCATGCGCTGAACGGCCTCGATGACCGAGGATTGGGTGGTTACGATCGCCGCGGGTACGCTGGCAATCTTCAGTAGCCCCATTTCCGTCCTCCGGTTGGCTTGCTGCGCCATTGTCTATCAAGTGGGGCCCTATCTGCAAACGGAGTTGAGCGCTTCAACTCATCGTCGGAGGCCAGTATGATACGCGTTTCAACCAAGGTGCGCGGGGACCCATGTCGAAAACGAGCCTGGTCGCGCTGGAGCGAAAGATAGTCGCTTGTCGTCTCTGCCCCCGGCTGGTCGAGCATCGAGAGCGAGTGGCCCGCCTCAAAACACGTCGATTCGCTGGGGAGGACTATTGGGGGAGGCCGGTGCCCGGGTTCGGTGACGTTCGGGCTCGGCTCCTGGTGGTCGGTCTCGCCCCGGCGGCTCATGGTGGCAACCGAACCGGCAGAGTATTTACCGGTGACCGGAGCGGCGACTGGCTCTACCAGGCACTTCATCGTTTCGGGTTTGCGAGTCAGGCGAGCTCGATTCATCGGAACGACGGGCTCACCTTGCAGGACGCTTTCATCACCGCCGCCGTGCGCTGCGCTCCCCCGGCCAA
Organism: Vicinamibacteria bacterium; assembly: GCA_035291825.1. Classification (GTDB taxonomy): domain Bacteria; phylum Acidobacteriota; class Vicinamibacteria; order Marinacidobacterales; family DATDRI01; genus DATDRI01. The sequence continues at coordinate 1,202 of DATDRI010000491.1, forward strand.
CAAGCCGACGCCGGAGGAGTTCACGCGTTGCCGGCCCTATCTGGTCTCTGAGCTCGGTCTGCTCTCACGGATACGGGTGGTCATCGCGCTGGGGCGGATCGCCTTCCAAGGGTTTCTGGCGGCGTGGCAGGAGGCGGGGCATCCGGTCGTGAAGCCGCGTCCCCATTTCGGGCACGGAGAGGCGGTTACGCTGGTCGGCGGCCTCTTGCTTCTAGCGAGCTATCATCCCAGCCAACAGAATACGTTTACCGGAAAGTTGACCCGACCCATGTTTCACCGCATCTTTCGAAGGGCGCGTAACACTCTGGGTTAGAGGGCTGCCGTTGTGGTATCAACGGCAGGGGAGAAGACTTCATGGACTATCGGTCGAAAGCCTCGCTGTTAGGACTGCCACTCATCCACGTGCGCACCGCGGAGATCGTCGACGGCCGCGTGCGGCGGGGGGTCGCCCGAGGGTGGGTGGCGGTGGGAGACATCGCCTTCGGTGTCGTCTTCTCGGTCGGGGGAGTCGCTTGGGGAGGGATCAGCCTGGGTGGGTTGGCTCTGGGACTGGTTTCGTTAGCAGGAATGTCGCTGGGAGGCTATGCGATAGGGGGTCTCGCCATCGGCTATTACGCCCTGGGGGGACTGGCGATTGCCTGGCAGGGTGCACTGGGCGGCGTCGCCATCGCCAAGGCGTTTGCGCTGGGTGGATTGGCGATTGCCGAGCATGCCAATGATCCGGAAGCGCAGGAGTTCATGAGAACGAGCATGGTGCGGTTCGGCCGGACTCTTCTCGAGCACGCGCAGTGGTTCTTGATCCTAACCATCGTCCCCGCGGTCTTCGCCTGGTGGAACCGCAAGAAAGACCAAGACCACCCCTAGTTGCTAGCCCTTGTTCATGGCGGCGGCGATCCTCCGTTGACCCTCGCCAAGCGCTCACGTTACACTAGGTTATCGATTCTCTTCTCCGGCGTGCACACTTCCCGCCCCGGAGTATCAAACATGCAGGAGAGCCCACCTCGCTGGATCGAGCCCGAGAAAGACGATGAGGCGAGGCTGGCCCTCGATCTGCTCCCCCCCGCCGGCAAGTCCTCAAGGCTCTGGTTTTTCGTCCATGGTCTCAACTCCAACCGACGAGGCGAGAAGGCTCTTTACTTCGCGCGCCAAGTAGCTCGGCGAGGAGAGGCCTTTGCCAGCTTGGACTTGACCGGTCACGGCGACTCGGAAGGGGAGCTTCTCGGGTTGTCTTTGACGCGGAATCTGAGCGACCTCGATCGCGGACTCCGCTTCGTCCGTCAGGAGGCCGGTCCCTTTTCCTCGGTCTTCCTGGTGGGCTCGTCGATGGGTGGGCTCACCGCGCTTTGGTACTCCGCACTCCATCCCGGTCGCGTCACCGCGAACCTGCTGGTGGCTCCCGCCTTCGAGCTGGCGGGGAGGCTCCTTCTATCC
>DATDRI010000492.1:0-3832 GCA_035291825.1 Vicinamibacteria bacterium
AAGACTACGGCCCCCCGCCGAGAACCACTAGGAATCGGGTAATCGTGCCGGTGAGCGACGTCCATCGGGGCACTCTCGAGGCGCTCCGTTATGCGCGCTCTCTTTCGAAGGACGTGACCGCGGTCCACGTCTCCATGGATCCGGCGCAGGCTAAAGAGGTCCAAAGGAAGTGGCAGCTCTGGGGCGACGGGGTGCGTCTCGTCATCCTCGATTCACCCTACCGACTCTTGCTGGAGCCTTTACTCGATTACATCTCCGCCATCGCCGACATGCGCCAGCCGGACGAGACGTTGACCATCGTGGTGCCGCAGTTCGTGCCCCGCCGCTCCTGGCAGAATGTGCTCCACGCGCAGACGGCGTTCTTCCTGAGGCTGGCTCTGCTGTTCCGGCCGGGCATCGTCATCACCGATGTCCCTTATCAGCTCGCGGGGTGAGATTCGAAAGGCGGATATGTACGTCATCATCGTCGGATGCGGCAGAGTGGGATCGGAGCTGGCCTATCGGCTGTTCAGCAAAGGCCACGAGGTCACGGTGGTGGACGAGGTGAGCGCTTCGTTCAAGAACCTCCCCGCCGACTATCGCGGCCGCACCGTCGAAGGTGAAGTGCTCACTAAGGAAGTCCTCGATCGAGCGGAGATCGAAAGGGCCGACGCCGTGGCCGCGGTGACCAACTCCGATACCGTTAATGCGGTAGTGACGCATCTGGCGAGGCACATTTACAAGGTTTCGCGGGTGGTGGCGCGCAACTTCGACCCTCGGTCGCTACCCTTGCACGAGACCTTCGGACATCCGGTCGTCGGTTCCACTGCCTGGGGCGCCCGGCGCATCGAAGAGCTGCTGGTGCATCCCTGGCAAGAACAAGTACTCAGCATCGGAAATGGCGATGTCGAGGTCGACGAGTTGAGAGTGAGCGCGGAGTGGAATGGCCGAACCTCGCAAGAGCTCCTGTCCGGCACCGGCGCCGCGATGGTGGCATTGGTTCGCGGAGGCCGGGCGACGGTTCCCGCGCTGGAGGAGCCTCTGATGACCGACGATCGTCTCTATGTCAGTGGACCTCGCCAGGCGATGGAAACTCTGCGCCGGCGCCTAACGGAAAGGTGACATCGTGTTCGTACTGATTACCGGCGGAGGACGCACCGCCTCCGCCTTAGCTCAATTGCTGGTGGGCCAGAAGCACGAGGTCCATCTCGTGGAAGGCAGACCCGACGTTCTCACGCGGCTTCACCGGGAGCTTCCCACCGAAGTGATTTACCAGGGAAGCCCTATCGAGATCGACACCCTGGAGCGGGCGGGAATCGCGCGAGCGCGAGTTCTCGCCACTTGTTTGCCGAGAGACGCCGACAACCTGGCGATCTCGTTCGTGGCCCGGGCCCGTTATCGAGTGCCGAGGATCATCGCCTGCGTCAACAATCCGAGCAACGCCCGGCTTTTCAACGAGACCTTCCACGTGGACGTGTCATTGAACCAAGCCGAAATCCTGGCCACTCTCATCGAGGAGGAGATGTCTCTTGGCGACATGATGACGCTCCTGAAGTTACGCAGAGGGAAGTACTCTTTGGTGGAAGAAAAGCTCCCCAAAGGCGCTCCCGCCATCGGCGTCTCCCTGCAAGATTTGCCCCTGCCTCCTAACTGCGTGGTCTCCGCCATCATCCGCAAGGGGGAGCTCATTCTGCCTCGTGGCGGGGTTTCTCTGAACGAGGGCGACGAGGTACTGGCCATCGTAGAAACCGAGGCCGCGGAGCAGTTGGCGCGCTGGTTCAACGCACCGGACCGGCAGAAACGGTGAGAACCTTCGGCCGCGCCGCCAACTAGAGCGCGTCCGACCTCTTCCGCCCCTGGTCCCGTTCAGCGCCCGAGCGCGTCCAGTAAGCGTAGAATGGAAGTCCGAGAAGCAGAAGCCCGATCCCGATCAAGGCGTCGCGGGGATCCTCAAGCAAGGTGTTGACGACGAACCAGCCGGCCACCACCAGGAAAGCAAGCGTGGCCCAGGGATAACCCCAGGTTTTATAAGGACGCGGTACGTCGGGCATCTTTCTGCGCAGCACGATGACGCTTGCGACCGCCATGGCGTAGAAGATCCAGGAGCCAAAGACCACATAGGCGGTGAGCTGGTCATAGGTCCCGCTCAAAGTGAGAAGAGCGCCCCAGACTCCAATCGTCACAATCGCTACGTGGGGAGAGCGGTACCGGCGGTGCACCCTTCCTAGTGCGGGAGCGAACACCCGGTCGCGACCCGTCACCCAGATGGAGCGGGGGCCGGCGAGCGTCATTCCATTGGCGGATCCGAACGCGGAGCAGAGGATACCCAGAATGATGAGGGTGGCGCCCACCGGCCCGAGCACCGCGAGGGCCACGTCCGCCGCGATGCGGCTCGAGCCTGCCATCTCTGGAACCGGGATGACGAGCGCGAAGGCTACGTTGGCCGCGATGTAGAGAGCGATGACGGCAACCGTTCCGATCCACAGGGCCCGTGGCACGTTGCGGGTCGGGTTCTTGGTCTCCCCTGCGGTGAGCGTGACGTCAATCCAGCCGTCATAGGCCCATAGGGCGGATACCATGGCGAGGCCAAAGGCCGCAGTGAGGTCCTGAGTCCAGGTCTCCGGCCACCAGGGCATCATGTTGGCCGCCTGGGCTTTATCGGAGAAGAATACCGCCAATATGAGGCCGCCCAGGGCGAGCACTTTGGCGGAGGTGAAGATGTTCATCACCCAGCCTCCCCAGTGAACCCCGCGCACGTTGATGACCGTCACCACGGTGATGACGAGGATGGCGGCAAGCTGGTTCCAATTGAAGGTGAACTCCAGGGGCTCACCGAAGAGGCGCCAAGAAAAATGGAAGAAGGCATGTTCCGGACCGAGAGCGGGAAAGAAATACTCCAAGTAGGTCGCGAACCCGATGGTGATAGCGGCGAGCGAGCCCGCCTTGTTGATGAAGAAATCGTTCCAGCTGAACAGAAATCCCCAGACGCGGCCGTAAGACTGCCGGAGATAAGCGTAAGGCCCTCCTGCCTCGGGGAGAACCGAGCTGAGCTCCGCAAGGGAAAGGGCACCGAAGAGAGTGAGAAGCCCCGCCAAAGTCCAGACCAGCAAAATGGGTCCCATGGCCTGGAGCCGACCGGCGATGGTAGCGGGAACGATGAATATCCCGGAGCCGATGATGACGCCCATGTGGATCGCGATGGCCTCTTTGAGTCCGAGGGCGCGAAGAAGCTTGGGCGAGGAGCTCTCCGATCCATCGAGGCCGTTGGAGCGAAGAGAGTCTCTCGAAGCGAAGGTGTCCACCGGTGTTACGGGTTTCAGGTCGTGGCGGAAATGTGAAGGCTCATCCGGCTGTCAAGGCTCCGGCTTGAAAGTCCAGGTCCCCTGGACCACCAGGGAAACGTCTCGGTAACCGCCGGAGTTGAGGTCGAAGGGCGCGCACGTCCAACGGCCACTTCCCCGGCCGTCTTCGGTCACCGCGCCGTCGAAGCGGGCCAGGTTTTGCCAGAACCGGCCTTCGGCATCGACGTTCACCGGGATCAGGAGCTCGACGCGACCGAAAGCATGGAGCCGCGCCTCCACGTCGCCGAAGACGTCGGCAACGAAGGAGAAGCCCGAGCCGTTCTTGGCGAGGACGGTCCTCGCCACCTCGCCGCCGTGAACCCCGGTGTACTCCACGAGCTCCGGTGAGCGCGAGACTTCCGTTCTCAGCTCGAAGATGAGATCGAGAGAGCAGCTAGCCGTGCGTTGGTTGGCGTTGCTGCCCGAGGCGGTTCCGGTTAACCGGAACCGCGAGGGAAGGTTGGTTGTGGTTGGGCCTTGTGGCTGGACCGGCCCGTTATTGTCGCACCCGG